>JAPPBA010000013.1 GCA_026705295.1 Candidatus Palauibacter australiensis | reverse complement strand
CCGGCATCGACGCCGTCTCCCACCTGGTCGATGACCCCGGCGCCGTCGAAGTGCGGCACCACGAGCGTGGAGTCGAGCGCGCCGCGGCCGCCGGCTCGCCGCTTTACGTCGACGGGGTTGATTCCGGAGGTGCGTACGCGGACCCGAACTTCGCCGGGGCCGGGCACCGGCGTCTCCCGCTCCCCTACCTCCAGAACGTCGCCTGCCGACCCCAGTTTCGTGTACCATGCCGCTCGCATGTCGTCCTTCTCTCGCTATTCGCCGCTGGGGTCGCTGTCCGTGTCCGCGCCGGAACTCAGGCCCTCCGTGTGTCCGTCCGCGGGAAGTGCCTGCCCGGATATCTTCGCACCTGCGCCGGAAGTGAGGAAGAGGCCGAGCGCGGACACGTCGCTCAACCCCCGTCCCCGGTCGATTCGTAGCCGTGTTCCTCCGCGGGATAACTTCCCGCCCGCACTTGCTCGGCGTAGCGCGCGACGGCCTCCCGCGTGGCTTTCCCCAATTCGGCGTACCGTTTCAGAAAACGGGCGCTGAACCCTTCGTTCAGGCCCAGCATGTCGTGCAGCACGAGCACCTGTCCGTCGCACTCCGGGCCGGCTCCGATCCCGATCGTCGGGACGGAGATGGCCTCCGTCACCCGCCGGGCCGCGGCGGTCGGCATCAACTCGAGGACGATGGAGAAGACCCCCGCCTCCTCCAGCGCGACGGCTTCCTCCACCAGCCGGGCCGCAGCCTCTTCGTCCTTCCCCTGAATCCGGTGTCCCCCGAGCGCGTGCACCGATTGCGGCGTGAACCCGAGGTGGCCCATCACGGGAATCCCCGCCCGGACGATCGCCCGCACCGCGTCGACGGCCTCGAACCCGCCCTCGAGCTTCACGGCGCCGGCTCCGGTGTGCTTGAGGATGTTCCCGGCGTTTCGTACGGCCTCCGCGCGCGAGACCTGGTAGCTCAGGAAGGGCATGTCGACGACGACGAAGGCGCGCGTCGCCCCCCGCGTCACGATCCGGCCGTGGTACGTCATCTGCTCCACCGTGGCGGAAAGCGTCGTCTCCTCTCCGCACAGGACGCTCGCCAGGGAGTCGCCCACGAGAATCAGGTCCACGCCCGCCGCGTCCACGAGCGATGCGAAGAGCGCGTCGTAGGCGGTGATGGCGACGATCTTCTCGCCGCGCGCCTTCATCGCCACGAGGTCGAACGTCGTCCGCTTCCTTGCTTCGGAGCCCCCGCCCCCGCCCGGCACGCTCATGGTTCGCGTCATTGGATCATCCCCCTGTCACACGCCTCCCGCGCCCGGCTCCGGCGGGAACAGCGAGCGGCCGGTGTCTCCGTCCATCACACGGATCGCGCTCACGGGACAGTTCGCCGCCGCTTCGAGGACCAGAGCTTCCGGGTCGCCCTCGGCATCGACGACCGTCGACTGGCGGTTCTCGTTGTGCGCGAACACGCCGGGCGCGGTGGCCACGCACATCGCGTTGCCGACGCAGAGCCCGTGATCGACCTCGATCCTCACCATGCGATCCTCACCATGCGATCCTCACCATGCGGCCCTCACCATGTCACGGGCATGGATTCGATGGAGCGGAATTGGATGCTGGGCTGGTAGCGCAGTTCGTCCGTGTCGAGGGCGAAGCGCTCGAAGCGGCGCGCCAGCCCGCCGAACACCTCCTGTCCCTCCATGCGCGCGAGCGCGACCCCGAGGCAGTAGTGGATCCCCGACCCGAAGGAGAGATGCGGGTTCGGCTGGCGCCCGATATCGAACCGGTCCGGGTCCTCGAACACGGACGGGTCCCGGTTCGCCGCCGCGATGATCCAGCGGATCCGCTCTCCGGGCGACAGCGTCTTCCCGCACAGTTCGGCCTCGCGCGCGACGATGCGCTGGGTGGACTTCACCGGCGGATCGAAGCGGAGACACTCCTCGGTCGCCGTCCGGGCGAAGCGGTCCGGGTCCGCTCTCAGCCTGTCCCACTGCGCGGGATGCTCGATAAAGGCGCGGAGACCGTTGCAGATCAGGTTCATCGTCGTCTCGTGTCCCGCGAACAGCATCAGCCCCGTATTCACGAGCACCTGGTGCCGCGTGAAGACGCCGTCGTTTTCCCCCTGCGCCAGAGCCGAAATCAGGTCGTCGCCGGGATTCCGGAGCCGCTCCTCGACGAACGGGCGGGCGTACTCCACGATCCCGCGAATCCCCTCCGTCAGGGGCCGCAGCCGGTCGGGTTCGCCGCGATTCAGGTGGAGGATGCTGTCCGCGAGCCCCCGAAGCGTGTCCATGTCCTCGCGGGGGACGCCCATCAGCCGGGCGATAATCCGCACGGGGAGCGGCGCCGCGAGGTCGGTGACGACGTTCATCCGTCCCCTGGGCCACAGCTCGTCGAGGAGTTCGTCGACCGCCCGGCGCACGAAGGGTCGCCAGCCTTCCATCGCCGTCGGCGTGAAGAAGGAGTGAACCGTCTTCCGCTGCTCGAGGTGTGCGGGACGGTCCTGCTCCACGAGTTGATCCGCGCGGAACGTCCTGACCTCGTCGAACAGGGGCGCGTCCTCGGGCAGCACCGGCGGGTACGGCGCCCCCTGAACGCCCCGGATCACCGCCGAGGAGAAGAGTTCGTGGTGCCGGAGGATCCAGACGACGGGATCGTATCCGGTCACGACCCACAGCCCGAACTTCTCGTTCCAGTGGACGGGATCCCGCTCCCGCAACCGCGCGAAGGTTGCGTACGGGCGCGCGATCACCTCTTCCGCGAAGAGGTCGTCGAGATCCGCCGGCGGGTCGGCGGCCCTGGCGGCCCGTGACGGCCTGCTAGGGGGAAAACCGGTAGACGACGGGCAACCGGTCGACATCCGTGACGCTCGAGTCCGTGTGGTGGTAGATGAGCTGACGTCCGGTTCCGCAGTCGCCGAAGGCGTCGCAGGAGATCGTGCCGATCAGGCCCTCGATCCCATGGGCTCCGATCCGCGCGCGCAGCGCGGCGCGGTCGATGTAGAGCCGTCCGCCCTCCTCCACCGCCACGGCGCCGATGGCGTCGAGCAGGAACGTCGTCGCATCGTAGGCGAGCGCCCAATACGGGGTCGAGGGATGCTCGCCGTACTCGGCATTGTACGCGGCGCTGACGGTCTCGGCGCTCTTCCCGGTCACCGCGTTGACGTTGCCGCGATAGTCCGACTGGGGCCCGGCGAAGTAGATCCCCTCGGACTGCGGCTCCGCCAGGAACTCCGACACGAGGAGGGCCGCACCCGAGATCAGCGTCGCGCCCTCGAGGCCATCGAACCCACGCGCCTGCGCCGCGAACGGCGACCCTTCGGGGACGAAGAGCGGGAAGAAGATCCCGTCCGGCCCGGCGGCCGCGAACTCCGCGAGCACGGACGTCATGTCCGTCTGACCCTTCGCGATTCCGGTGGCGACGGGTACCTCTCCGCCGACCGCGCGGAAGGCGTCCCCGAAAGCGTTCGTCAGCGCCGTCGTGTAGGGATCCCCGTCGTGCAGCGTGACGATCCGACGGAGGCCGAGATGAGTGTAGGCGAAGTCCGCCACGGCCCGCGCCTGGTAGAGGTCGTTGTTGGCGACGCGGAAATAGCCGGGGTGATGGTCCGGGCTCGGGGTGCCCGCCAGATCGGAGGTCAGCACCGGCGACGTGGTGCTCGGCGCGATCATCGCGAACCCCGCCCGGCTGATCACCGGGGAGGCGGCCACCGCGGCGGCCGAGCAGGAGGTGCCGATGACGCCCACCACCTGCGGATCGGCGACGATCTCGGCGGCGCCGGCCCGCCCGCCCTCGGGGGAGCACCTGGAGTCCACCGGGTCGCCGAGGTCGACGCCGCGGCCGAGGACGGTGCCCACGTCGCGGACGGCAAGCTCCACGCCGCGCCGCGCCGCGACCCCGAGCGATGGCGCGCCCGTCATCGACAGCAGGGAACGGATCCGCACCGACTCGCCGCGCAGGATCGTCACGGTTCCCAGCGGTCCCGGCTCGAAGCTCGACGGCCCGGTACTTCCATCGCATGAGACCGCCAGTACGGCCGCCAGAACCACGATCCCGGCGTGTCGAACGGTTCCCCGCCATGCGTGCATATTCACTCCCCCTCGTGACAGTTCGTATGCTCCCGCCGCAAGCTACGCACAGGTCTCGGCGCCTCCAAGACGCCCCGGCGGCGGCAACCGCGGGGTTCGCCGAGGGGTGACCGACGTGACGTGCACCGCTCGGAAAGGATCGCGATGACTCGAAACCGGCTTCCGCTGCTGGCCGCGCTTCTGCTCTCAGGCGCCTGCGGAGGCGCGGGCGGCCCCGGCGCTTCCGCTCCGATCCCCCTCGAAGAGCTGACCCGCGGGGCCTGGCCCCCGCCCGCCATGCTCCCCAACGACCGCTTTCTCCCCTCGTCCGAAGCGGAGCCCGCCCGGCATCCCTTCTCCGGCGTCATCACGCTCGCCGGGGCCGAGATCGAGACGGAGCCCGCGGAACTCGATCCGCGCCGCTTCATGGGGCGGGACACGAAGCGCTTCCCCGACGTGTCGCTGGGATTCGTCGCGGATGGCCGCGACCTGATCCCGTGGAACCGCAATCTCATCGTCTCCGGCACGCGCACCGAAGCCGGGAGTTATTGGGATGTCCTGGTCGGGCCCGGAACCGTCTGGGCCGAGCCGGGGGAAGCATGGTCGCGGGCGGCGTTCCCGCTGCAACTCGCGAGTTCCGTCGAGAACGAGACGTACAACGGGGTTGCGACCTTCGCCTTCAACGACCGGGAGGTGTCGGGCGTCCGCTTCCAGACCGTGACCCAGGGACGGCCCTACTTCCTCGTGCAGCGGCGGTTGATGTGGGGCCAGCTCGCGGCGGAGTTTGCGCCGGGCCCGGCGCCGGCGGGGGCGATCGAGGCCTTCGCCGCCGAGAAGGCGCGGCGTCTGCCCCTGCGCCCGATCTCCGACCTGCGCCCGCGGGTGGGAGACGCCGTGTTCGACGCCATGCACGGGGACATGAATACCGCGAACATGGTCACGGCCGCCTTCCTCGTGCGGGACACGCTCTACGCCGCCGACTGCCCCACGCCGTTCGGGGAGCTTCCCTTCTGCCGGGAGCAGCGTTTCGGGATCTGGTCCGTCACCAAGTCCACCGGGAACACGGTGGCCGCGCTGCGGCTGGCGCAGCGCTACGGGCGCGAGATCCTCGAGGAGCGCGTGGCCGACCACCTGAACGTCACGGCGGAACACGACGGCTGGGAGGACGTCCGCTTCCGGGACGTCCTCAACATGGCCACGGGGGTGGGAGAGGGATCGACGCGGACCGAGCCCAACAACACGGGCGACGGCTACCTGATCGGCTACGACGACTGGTACACGGCGATTTCGAAGGACGAGCGGATCCGGCAGGTGTTCCGCGCCTCGAACCATCCGTGGGGACCCGGCGAGGTCGTCCGCTACCGCGACCAGGACGCGTTCCTCATCGGCGCGGCGATGGACGCCTACCTCAAGCATCGGGCCGGTCCGGAGGCCGATCTGTGGGAGATGCTGGAGGACGAGGTGTACCGACCCATCGGCGTGCCGCACGTGCCGACCAACCGGCTCGTCGAGGCGGACGGCTCGCTCACGCTGCCGCAGATGTCACAGGGTTACTACCCGACGTTGGACGACCTCGCGAAGATCGCGCGGCTGCTCCAGAACGGGGGCATGCACGCGGGCGAGCCTCTGCTGCACCCCGAGTTGACGGCCGAGGTGTTGTACCGGACGGACGCGCGGGGGATCGCCTTCGGCCCGCCCGTCGAGATCGGGCAGCCCAGCTACTACCTCGCGGTCTGGCACCAGAACTACGTCGGCGAAGGGGGCTGCGTCGTCGACCTCCCGCGCATGTCGGGCTGGGGCGGGCACCGCGTCGTCCTCTTCCCCAACGGCATCGTCGCGATCCGGATCTCGAAGGTGACGGGGAGCGACGTCTCACCGGTGGACGGCCTGGCCGCGGTGGCCGACCGCCTCGACCCATTCTGCCCGTGACCGGGCCGAGTCCGCGACCCTCCGCAGTCCGCGACTACGCCGGGTCCGTCTCCGGGTCGGCGGACGCGTGCGACTTCTCCTCGAGGATCGCAGAGCCGTAGTCCTCGCTGAGGGCGCGCTTGAGGCGGTGACGTTCGTCGTTGAGGCGGTAGACTTGCCGCGCCGCTTCGATGAAGCGGTGGCCGAAGTCGCGGGCACGTTCCAGAGCGCGCAACTTGTCCTCGACATCCCATATGCCCCGGTTCACCGCTTCCAGTTCCCCGAGGCGTTTCGTGACGCGGAGCGGGGCTCCCTCGAGCGGCCCGATCGTCTGCTCGCAGATCTCCTGGAGGCGCTCGAGCTCGGAGTTCACGTTCGCGAGCTTCCGGGGGTCGCGGATCCGGGACTGTTTCAGTCGCAGGATGGTGATGCGGTCGATGAGTTCGCCGGCGGAGACCGGGATTTGGATATTCACGCACCGAAGATAAGCGGAGAGAGGACGCGGTGAAGATTGGGCTCGTGGGGTTCGCGGGCGCCGGCAAGACGACGGTGTTCAACGCGATGACGGGACTCGGCGTCCCGGTCGGGTTCGGCGGCGAGATGCGGCTGGGTACGGTGCGGGTTCCGGATGCGCGAATCGATGCGCTCAGCGCCCTCCTGTCCCCGCGCAGGACGACGTACGCGGAGATGCGGTTCTGCGACATTCCGGGGGAGCACGGCGCGGCGAGCAAGGGCCTGTCGCCGCGCGGGCTCCAGCAGATCCGCGACCAGGAGGCGCTCTGCCTCGTCCTGAGGGACTTCGACAACCCGGCGCTGGCCGACCCGCCGGACGCGGAGGGCGAACTCGAGGCTTTCGCCACGGAGTGTCTGCTCTCCGATCTCGACATCGTCGAGCGCCGGCTGGACCGGGCGCGTCGCGAGGGAGCGGACGCCGTCGAGATCGCCGCCTTCGAAGGGGCGCTGGGGGCGCTCGAACGCGAGCAGCCGCTGCGGACCGTGCCCCGGGCGGAACTGGACCGCGCGCCGTTCCGCGGCTACGGCCTCCTGACGGACCGTCCGCTGCTCGCCGTGCTGAACCGCAGCGAGGATCGCGCCGGGGAGGCGCTGCCGCCGGCGCTCGCCGCGCGACTCGCCGCGATGGGGGCCGGCGGCCTGGCGCTGTCCGCGCCCGTCGAGGCGGAGATCGCCGACCTCGAGCCGGAAGACCGGGCCGCCTTCGTGGAGGCGCTCGGCCTGCGCGAACCGGCGCTCGCCCGCTTCATCCGCTCGGCCTACGGACTCCTCGACCTCATCTCCTTCTTCACCGCCGCCCCCGCCGAAGTGCGCGCCTGGACGATCCGGCGCGGCACGCGCGCCCGGCGGGCGGCGGGCCGGGTCCATTCCGACATGGAACGCGGCTTCATCCGCGCGGAGGTCATCCCCTACGAGGTGTTCGCGAAGTACGGCTCCGAACAGGCCGTGAAGGAGGCGGGCCTGCTACAGGTCGAGGGCAGGGACTACGTCGTCGAAGACGGCGACATCCTCCACATCCGCTTCAACGTCTGACCCGTCCGGCCAAGCCACCGCGTCGCTTGCTGCCCTTAAATGAAGCAGGGGCCCCCGTCTCCGGGGGATTGACCCCTATCCTTCGAGCAGCGTCTCGATGTGGGCGGCTGTGGCGAGCGCGGTGCCGTCGAGGTTGTAGCCGCCCTCCAGCAGCGAGACGACGCGCCCTTCGCAGCAGGTGTCTGCGTAGTCCATCGCGGTCCGCGTCATGCGCCGGAAGGCGTCGTCCGTGAGCGCGAAGCAGCCCAGGAGGTCGTCGACGCGGCTGTCGAAGCCCGCGGAGAGGATCACGAAGTCCGGGTCGAAGGCGGCGACGGCCGGCGAGAGGGTGTCATCCCAGCGGCCCAGCATGTCGGCGTCCGTGGCGCCGCAGTCGAGATGCACGTTGATGTTGAGTCCTGCTCCGTCCCCTTCTCCGGTGAGGGCCGGGTCGCCCGTGCGCGGATAGGCGGCCCAGTCGTGGGCGGAGAAGAAGAGCACGGAAGGATCGTCGTAGAAGGCGTTCTGCGTCGCGTTCCCGTGGTGGTAGTCCCAGTCGATGACGAGCACCCGCTCGAACCCGTGCACCTGCTGCGCGTACCTGGCGGCCACGGCGGCGTTGCTGTAGTAGCAGAACCCCTCCTCGGCGCCGGTGTTGTTCGCGTGGTGACCCGGAGGACGGACCGCGCAGAAGGCGTTCCGCACCTGCTCCGCGACGACGGCATCGATCGCGGTCAACGCGCCGGACACGGCGAGTTCGGCGACCGGACCGGATACCTCGATTTCGCGGATCGACGCCACATGCTCCGGCGTGTGGAGCGCCTCGATGTGCGGCATCGCCTCGGCGGCCGGAGCGAGCGGCACGGTGGCCGCGTCGAGCCCCCGCGCGACGAGTTCCTCCCGGATGCGCACGAGGCGGTCGGGAATCTCCGGGGGGCGTGCGCCGTCCGGCCGGATCAGGACGTGGTCCAGGTAGCGGTCGTCCCAAACGAGTCCGGTCCCCGTCGCCGGGGTGGAAGCGGCGTCGCTCGAGGCGCTCTCCAACTCCCCCGCGTCGGGGGCCTCCGCGCAGGCCCAGGCCGTGGCCGGAAGCAGGCCGAAGCCCGCGACACCCAGGGCAGCCTCCTCGATGAACTCCCTTCGCGTGCGGGCGAAATCTCTCGGCGTGCGCATGGCGGGACCCCCTTTCCTGAAACTAGACTAATCGAGGCTTGACGTGGGTCGCGAGCCCTCCGCGAGAACTCGTCGCGAGCGTTCGACCGGCCCCCCTGACCCCGAGGTATCCCATGGCCGCCGGAAACACGCACAGGAACCCTCCCCTCCGCACCCTCCTCCTGCTGGGGAGCGTCACGGGAGGCCTGGCCCTGTTCCAGGGTTGCGGAGGAGCCCCGGGAGAGGAGGAGACCGACGCCATGGCTGAGGCCGAAGAGGCCGCGGACACGCGGATCGTGGACCGGCTCGCCGCCGGGGATGCGATCTTCGGACTCTTCTCCGGAGATCACACGCCCGAGGCCGGCGCCGCCATGGCCGCGAACCGTCCCCTCGATTTCGTGTTCTACTCGCTGGAGTCCGGCCCCTTCGACATTCCCGCGCTCGAGAGCTACGCCGCCGCGATGTCGGAAGCCTCGGGGCACATGATGCCCCACCCGATGCTGCTGCGGATCCCCCCGATCCGGGATGGGCACGACGAGGCGCGGGATCGTGCCGCGCAGGGTCTGGCGGCCGGCATCTCCGGCATCGTCTACCCGCATGTCGAGACCGCCGAGGAGGCGGCCCTCGCCGTTGACGCGCTCGGCAACGCCGCCTGGCCCGGCAATCCCGACGGCCACCTGATCAGCTTCCTCCTCATCGAGGACCAGTTGGGAATCGACAATGTGCGGCAGATCGTCTCCACCCCCGGCGTCAGCGCCGTCTCCCCCGGGCCGGGCGATCTCCGGCGCGTCTACGACGGAGACATGGAGAAGGTGGAGGAGGCGATCCAGATCGTGCTCGCCGCCTGTCTCGAGTTCGACGTGCCGTGCGGGGTCACGGCCGGCGTGGACGACATCGCCATGCGGATCGAGCAGGGGTTCCGCGTGATCATCGTGACCCAGCCGGAAGCCGTCGCCCTCGGAATGGCCGCCGCCGGCCGCTAGGAGGAAAGATGAAGTCGCTCAGCCTGATCACGTCCGTCGTCGCGCTCGGCCTGCTGCCCGCGGGCACGCTCGCCCAGGAAGGCTCCGGAGGCGGAAACGGAAACGAGCCCGAGCCTTCGCGCTGGGAATCGAACCATTCCATCGTCGTGGACGGGGAGACCGTCGAATACCGGGCCGTCGTCGGCAGCGTCATCCTCCGCGACAACGAGGAGAACGCGACGGGGGAACTCTTCTACACGGGGTACTTCCGGACGAACGGCGACGATCCCTCCACGCGCCCCATCATCTTCGCCTACAACGGGGGACCCGGGTCCGCCTCCTTCTGGCTCCACATGGGAATCATGGGGCCGCGCCGAGTGGTCACGCCCAACGTGGGGCAGCAGGCGCCGCCACCGTACCCGCTCGTCGACAACGGCTACACGGTGCTCGACGTCGCCGACGTCGTGATGGTGGACCCGATCGGGACGGGGTTCAGCCGCCCCGCGGGCGATGCCGACGGGACCCATTTCTGGGGGATGGACGAGGACGCCGCCTCCCTCACGCAGTTCATCCGCCGGTTCCTGAGCGAGAACCGCCGCTGGAATTCGCCCCGTTACATCCTCGGCGAGAGCTACGGCACGACGCGGTCCGTGCTGCTCGCCCGCCACCTGCAGAGCGCGAACATCGACCTCAACGGGATCGTGCTCGTCTCCGCCGTCATCGACTTCAACACGCTCCAGTTTCCAGACGGGTCCCATATCGGGTTTATCACGAATGTCCCGTCCTTCGCGGTCGCCGCCGAGTACCACGACATGCTGCCCGGGGGCCGCCCCGACGACCTCGAGACGTTCATGAAGGAGGTCGAGGCGTGGGCGCTGACCGACTACGCGCAGACGCTGCTCGCCGGCACCGCCGTGGACCCCGACCAGCGCGCGCGCGTGCTGCGGCAGATGCACGAGTACACGGGGCTGAGCCTGGAGTATCTCGACAAGGCCGACCTGCGCGTCTCCGCCCCCGAGTTCGAGAAGGAACTGCTGCGGGACCGGCGGCTCACGCTGGCCCGGCTCGACACCCGGTTCACGGGGCCCACGGGAGACCTGCTCGACACGACCCCCGACCACGACGCGCAGTCCTCGGCCATCAGTTCTGCCTACACCTCCCTCTTCAACACGTACGTGCGGGATGAACTCGGCTACGACGGCGACCGCGAGTACTGGCCCAGCGGGATGGCGCGCCCGTGGAACTGGGAGCGGGAGGGCGGCCGGCGCGGACCCTTCGGCGGCTCGGCGCTCAACGTGGGACCCGACCTCGCGCACGCGATCGAACGAAACCCGCGCCTCGAGGTCCTGCTCATCAACGGGATCTACGACTTCGCGACGCCGTACTTCCCCATCGTGTGGTCGCTGGAGCAACTCGGCCTGCCGCCGGACCTGCGCGACAACATCACGCGGGACGACTTCGCCGCCGGCCACATGATGTACGTGGAGGAGAGCCTGCTCCCGCAGTGGCGGGAAACGCTGGCGACGTTCATCACCCGCACATCCGGCGCAAACCTGGTCCCCTAGCCTGCACGCGCCGGCGCTACCAGGTCGTTTCGTAGCGGGCGGGGGCGAGGTTCCAGGTTTCGCCGTAGACGTGCAGGCGGTGGGTCGGCCCATCGGGGCCCACGAGCGGCGCGCCGGCGTGGGTCCACGCGAGGAGGCTGCCGCGCAGGTTCAGCACGCGCCGGCCCTGCTCGTTCTGCCGCTTTGCGTACTCGGAACTCCGGTGGCCGATCGTGCAGTACGCCACGACGGTGCGGTCCGCGTACCGGTCGGGGTCCTGCTCGAACTCGTCGGAGGTGATGGAGCCGGGAATCCAGGAGACCTCGCGCTCGCGGGGCGCCCGGGCGTCGACGAGCACGACGCTGCCGGTCTCGAGCAGCCGCCCGACGTCTTCCACGGTGACGGCCTCCACGTCGGGAAAGCGCCGTTCGACCTCCGCCACCATCTCTTCCACGCGCGCGAGCTTCTCGTCGTCCGTCAAGCCCGCGGCCGGCGTCTGGCCGGTACAACCGGTGGCCGCGAGGAGTACGAGGGCCGACGCCAGAACCGGAAGCGTCGGCGTAAGGACCGGTACTGCCTTGTGTCGTTCCATCTTCTTTCTCACGGACAGATCGTCGTTCTCCGGCACGGGCCGTTCAGGCGGCGCGGGCGGTCGCGATCCCCTCGGCCAGCGCGTCGACGAGCCGGGGAATCGAGTGCGCCGGCGTGGCGCACAGCGCGATCCGCACCGCGCCCTCCATCGGGACCACGTACACCGCCGCCTCGCGCATGGTTGCGGCCGTCACCTCCGCGTCGGGCGTGAACACGGAGACGAAGAAGCCGCCCTCGTAGCGGGGGTAGGACAGCCCCGCCCGCCCCGCGAGTTCGTTGAACACCTCGACGCGCTCGTTGAGGAGACGAATCATCCCCGCGCGCTCCTCATCCGTGCGCCGGCGCAGCTCCGGATCGGTGAGGAGTTCGGTGGCGCCGAGCAGCCCGAGGTGGTTGCAGTTCGACCACGTGGCCCGGCACGAGAAGCCGAGCGCGTTGGAGATCCGCTGCCGCTCCTCCGCCTCCCGGTGGAGCGCCACCAGCGCCCCCACACGCGCGCCGTAGAGGGCGAACGACTTCGACACGGTCCAGCCCACGAGCACCGTCGCGGACTCCATCATCCGCGGGAGGTGGCCGATCCAGCCGTTGGACCCTTCGTCCCCGAACTTCGCGTACGCGTGGTCGAGGAGGAACGCGACCGGACCCCGCCGGCCGACCTCCCGCACGATCTCCGCCACGGCCTCCCACTCCGATTCGTCGAGCGAATAACCGGTGGGGTTGTTGCAGGGGAAGTTGAAGAGGACGAGCGACCGCCCCTGCCGCTCGATCTGGCCTTCGAGCCCCGCCCGGAACGCTTCGACATCGAGACGGATCCCGGCGTCGAACATGTTGAAGGTCTCGACCGCGCGTCCCGAATGGGTCGAGATCGTGTGGTACGGACCCCAGTAGTAGCTGGGCGTGAGCGCCGCCTGTCCGGGCTCGAGGAAGTTCAGGATCGCGTGGTGGATCGCGCCGGTGCTCCCGGGCGTCGCGACGGCGACCGCCTGCTCGGCCAGCCCGCCCTCCCCGAACAGGTCCGCGATCACCGCGGCGAGGTACGGAGGGTCTCCGGAGATCGGCGCATAGCCGGCGGCGCGCGCGTGCGGCACGCGCCCCAGCGCCTCGGCGGCCGCGGGCATCACCGCGAGGCTCCCGTCGTCGTCCATCAGCGCCCCGAGCGTCGAGTTCAGGATCGACTCGCCGGCCGCGGCCCGGCGCACGGCCTCGCCGTGCAGGGCGAAGATCGGGTCGTTCCCTTCGCGCGCGGCCGCTGCGGGTATGAGGCTGCCGGAAGGACCGGAAAGGGTCGTCATCGTCGCCGTCATCCTCCGTTACCGGACTTTGTTCGAGAAGTTGCCGTGCACGCTGTACCGGGCGATGGCCCCGTCTTCGCGGTGGAAGATGTACGCCTCTCCCGGCTCGCCGTCGTCCCGCATGCGCCGGAACGTATCGCCGCCCTCATGCCGCAGCTTCGTCATTCCCTCGACCGGATCATTCGAGGGCAGGCCGAGTGCCGCGAGACCATCGTCCCACCGGAGGATGACCGACTCTCCCCACGTGGACTGGTACAGTCCCTCGTATTCCGCGAGGGATGCCGGGCGCGCGGTGCCGCCGCCGGGGTCGTCCCTGGCCTCCTCGAAGGCCGCGCCCAGCGTCGCCATCATCTTCGTCCACACGTCGGTGGGATTGGCGAGGGCGTTCATCATCACCACGCCCGCCAGCTTCTTCCCCGGAAGGATCTGGAAGGTCGAGCGGAAGCCCGGACAGCTCCCGCCGTGGCCCACCGCGCGCTCTCCGTCGCGGCGCGAGACCGCGAACCCGAGCCCCCACATCGTGTCGAAGTCGGGGTCGACCCAGTGCACGCGGTGCATCTCCCGCAGCGTGTTGACGTCAAGGATCTCCGTCCCCCCATGTTCCAGCAGGCGGAACTGCCACGAGGCGAGGCGCGCCAGATCCTCCACGGTGGAGGCGAACCCCGCCGCGGACGCCATCCCCAGCGCCTGGAAGAAGGGGGCCTCGGCCCGCTGGCCACCCCGCTCGAGCCGCGAATATCCGGTGGCGTAGCGGCCTCCCTGGTGCTCGACGGGAATGTCGGTGTAGGTGTCGGACATCCCCAGCGGCTCCAGGATCCGGCTCCGGATGTACTCGTCGTACGCCATCCCGGAAGCCTCCTCGATCAGTTGCCCCGCCAGCGCCATCCCCAGGTTCGAGTACTGGAAGTAGCGGCGGCCGGGATAGAGCGTCTCCTGCCCGGAGAGTCCTTCGATGATCTCGTCCCGCGTCGGGAAGGGATGGTCGGGGCCCGTCCAGTAGGGGTGCGCCGATTCGCGCGGGAGCCCCGAGGAGTGGGTGAGGATCCCCTCCACGCTCACGTTCGGACCGTCGGGAAACACCTGCTCGAGGTCGTACCATGGAAGGTGCGCGGAGACGGGATCGTCGAGATCCAGCTTGCCCTCGTCACGCTGCTGCATCACGCCGATGGAGGTGAAGAGCTTCGAAATCGAGCACACCGAATACATCGTCGACGGCGTGGCCGGCACCCCGGTCTCGCGGTGCGCGTACCCGTAGCCGCGGGACCAGACGAGATCCTGGTCGTGCACGAGCGCCGCGGACACGCCGGGGATCTTCTCGTACGCCATCTTCGCGTCGAGCCACGCCTCGAACAGCGCCACCGCCTGCTCAAAGCGCGGGTCGTTCACGGGATCGCCGTTCCCCTGCGCGCACCCGGACACGGGGGTCGCGAGAACGACGGCGATGACGAAGGCGATGGCACGACGCCATGGACGGCCTCGGGACTGACGGATCATGAGGCGCCTCCTTTAGGGCAGGGTCGGAATCGGACTTGAACCGTTGCTCAACTCTGGCGCGAACGGGGAGGGCGCGCCACCCTTCGGCATGGCTCTTCCACCTGTCTTCCACCCGCACGAAAGGACCGAGACATGCGGAGACTTGTCCTGGCCGCAGCCCTCGCCTTGGGCCTGGCCGGAACGCTCGCCATCGGAGGCGCGGCCCCGGTGAGCGCGCAGGACTCGCAACTGCTCGCGGTGGGCGAGATGGCGCCGGACTTCGCGCTGCCGGGCGCGACGCGGTACGGGGCGCTGGAGAACCCGATCCGCCTCAGCGACTACCGGGGCGAGACGGTCGTCCTCGCCTTTTTCTTCAGAGTCAGGACGCGTGGCTGAACGGTTCAGATGAGAGCGTACCGTGATCAGTACGCAAGTCTGTTCAACGAGGGCCGGAACGTGGTCCTCGTCGGCATCTCGAACGACCCGGTCGACGAACTCGCGTCATGGCTGAAGGACGAGGACTTCCCCTTCCTGTTCGCGAGCGACGCGGGCAACGATGGGGGGACCTACGTCGACTTCGGCGGAGGCCTGAGGGACAGCAACGCGGTGGACAGCCGCGCCGTGATCGTGGTGGGGCCCGACGGGCGCGTGGCGGGAGTGATCCCGAGCTTCAACCAGGTCGACCCCGCCGCCTACGACGAACTCGCCGCCATCATCGACGAGGTGACGCCGGAGCCCGTGGACCCGTAGCGGCACCCGCAGCAGAACCGGTCGCAGAATCGACAGCGAGGATTCCGGTGACGGCCCCGACGAGATCCTGGTCGGGGCCGACGCCGGTGTAGGCCACCTTCCCTTCCGCGTCGAGGATCACGACGATCGACGTCGTGGTCGCCGAGTAGGCGCGCACCGCGGCGCCGTCCGCATCCCACAGATAGGGGTATTCCGCCCCGTGCGCCTCCGCGTGGCGCCGGACGCGGCGCAGCGATTGAGCCACCGCGACCGCCACCGCGACGACGTTCACGCGGTCTCCGAAGTCGGCCTGTACCCGGTCGATCTCGGGCTGCAGCCCCTCGCACTGTTCGCACCACGCGGCCCAGAACTCGAACAGCGCCGGCTTGCCGTCCGCATAGTCGAGAAGCTGGACCTCGTTGCCGTCCAGATCCTGCAGCGTGGCGTCCGGACCCGGCGTCCCGGGGGCGAGGCTCACCTGCCCCGCGCCCGCCTGCGCGTGGAGAGGCGCCGCCACGGCGAGCGCGGCGAACGCCCCCAGCGCGACCAGCGCGGCGAACGCCGTGGCCGTCGCGTAACGGGGGATCCGTCCCGGTTTCGTGTTCACATCAAGTATCCCGCCCTGATCAGGTAGAACTGCGCCATCCCGATCATGATGACGGCCGCGGCCCGTTTCATCCAGATCATCCACGTCCCCGACTTCGGCAGTACGGCGACCGTCCCCGAGAACAGCCCGACCGCGATGAGCACGGCGGTCATGCCGATGGAGAAGGTGAACAGGTAGACGAAACCCATGAGGCCCGCCTGTTCCGCGACGACCCAGGTGAGGACGACCGCGAAGGCGGGCGCCCCGCACGGCGCCGCCACGATGCCGGACGTCGCCCCGAGGAGGAACACGGCGCGGTAGGATCCGCCGCCGCGGCTGCCCGCCCACGCGAGGAGCCGCTTCGGCACCGGGACCGGGAAGACATCGAGCATGAACAATGAGAAGAAGAGGAGGAGGTTCCCGGTCGCGAACAGGGCCCAGAAACTGGCCCCGATCGAGCCCAGGACGGTGCCGCTGAGCCCGGCGATGACGCCGAGCACGGAATAGAGGAGCGCCAGTCCCAGGGCGTAGGTCAGCGTCAGGCCGACGGTGCGCTTTCGCGACTGGGTTTCGCCCGCCGTGCCGGAGATGACGGAGAAGGTGATCGGGATCATCGGCCAGATGCACGGGTTCGTGCTCGTGAGGACGCCCGCCGCGAAGAGCGCGCCGAGTGCGAGGAACGGGTTATCGGAGAGCGCCGGGAGGAGCCCGCCCGCCGGCTCGACCTGCAGCGCCGCGAGCGTGGCCGCCTCGACGGCGCCCGTTGCGACCGGGTCGATCACGGGACCAGCGGTTCGGTCGGCGGGCCGCCGAAGACGATCACGCCATCCTTCACGACGAGATCGATGTTCCGCAGGTCGGCGATGTCGGCCAGCGGGTCGCCATCCACGAGGATGAGGTGCGCGCGGCGCCCCGGCTCCACCGTCCCGAAATCGTCCTCCTTCCCGAGCCAGCGCGCGCCGTTCGCCGTCGCGGCCCGCAGGATCGCGGCGTTCGGCACGCCGGCCTCCGCGTAGGCCTCGAGTTCGTTGAACAGCCCCACGTTGTCCGTGCCCGCGAGCAGCGGGACCCCGGCCTCGACCGCGCGCCGGACGAACTCGCCCATGCGCTCGTACGCCTGCCGGGCCGTGTGGAACCCTTCGAGCGAGAAGCGCGCGCGGTCCTCGTCATCGACGCCCTGGATGTAGAGGGTCGGGTCGAGTCCCGTCTCGGTCTCGGCCATGAGTTCGAGGAGGGACGTGACCTCGGGGCTCGCCGGATCGATCTCCCGCCAGTCGGCCTGCATGCGTCCGACCGGGTTCCGTCCGCCGTCGAGCGACATGTCCCGTCCGTCGACCTGGATCTCGAGCGGGAGGAAGTCGCGCCACACCCGGATGTGGTTGAACCCGCTGATTCCGGCTTCGATCGCCTGCCGCCAACCCGTGCGCACCCCGATGTGGCCCGTGACCGGGAGCCCCTGTACGCGCGCCTCCGCCACGACGGCCGCGAGCACGTCCGGGTCGAGGAGGAAGTACGCCTTGAGCAGATCCACGCCCTGCGCCTTCAGCGCGCGGACGAGCGCCGGAGCGGCCGCGGGGTCGTCGATGCTCACGTCGACGAGGGGGTGGTAGCCGGCGGGGCCGTCGATCAGGGGGCCGGCCGTGTACACGTCGGGCCCGGCCAGGACGCCGAGACGCACCGCGTCCTTGAAGTCCATCGCGTCCTGGATCGCCGAGCCCGGGTCGCGGATCGCGGTGATTCCGGCGGCCAGCAGGTCCGCGCCGGCGAGGGGCTGCCAGTAGTGGTAGTGGTTGTCCATCAGCCCCGGGAGCAGCATGCGGCCGCCCCCGTCGATGACCGTTGTGCCCGGCGCGACCTCGGGCACTCCGCCGTCTTCCCCCGTCCTCACCTCGGCGATCCTTCCGTCCCGGACGAGGACCGCCGACCCGGAAACCGCCCCGTCGCCCGTGCCGTCGAACAGGCGGACGTTCGTGATCAGCAGATCGTCGGCGGGATCCCCGGCCACCTCGAACCGGGCCTCGAAGGGAATCGGCGTGAACTCGCCGCTCTCCAGGTCCAGCCGCTGCATCCGCCGCCCGCCGAGGACGAGCAGCCACTCGCCGGACGGATGGAACGCGAGTTGCTTCTGGTCGAAGGCGCTGGCGAACCGATGCCGTTCCCCGGGAACCGACACGACGATCTCGTCGAGACCGTTATGCGCCATCACGTGCGCGCGGCGCATACCGTCGGGGCTCCACGCCACCGCCATCTCACGCTCCGGCGTGTCCGTGACCCGTTCGAGCGACATCTCCTCGAGGTCTAGTTCGTACAGGTCGGTGCCATCGAAGCGCCCCGTCTCGAGGAGGATGCGACTCCCATCGGGCGAGAGGGCGAACGACCACTCGTGCCAGCTCCGCGTGTGGGTGAGCTGTTCCGCCTCGCCGCCCGCGAGCGGGATCCGCCACACGTGCGCCTCGTACTGCGAGCGGTCGTCGACGAAGAAGAGGTGGCTCCCGTCCGGATGGAACTGCATGTGCCCGACCGACCCCGGGACGCCGTGCAGAAAGCGGACGCCGCCGGTGGCCATGTTGCGGACGAGGATGTCGGCCCCCTGGCGGGATCTGGCGGCGTAGGCGAGGAAGCGGCCGTCCGGCGACCAGGCGGGGCGCGTGTCCCACGAGGCCCCGTCCGTGAGCTGGCGCGCCGGGCCGCCCTCGGCGGGAAGCGTCCAGATCTTGCCCAGGATGGAGACGGCGATCATCGACCCATCCGGCGAGAAGGCGGGATCCCGGGCCCCGATGTCCACGGTCACGTACGACTGTGCCTGAAGCGGCCCGGTTCCCGCCGCGATACCCGCCACGACCGAGAAACCCGCGACCGCCGCGGCGAGCCCGACCCTCCGCCTCATCCGCGCGTCCATCACGGGACCAGAAACCCCGACAGCTGTCCGTTCAGTTCCAGGTACACCCGCCGGATTGCGCGCAGCTTCTGGCTGTCCCGCAGCGACCATTCCTCGACGGCGCCGAACGAGACCGCCTCCGCTGCCTCCTCGGCGCTCAGCCCCTCACCGTGGAACCGCGTCGCCTCCTCCACGACGGCCCGCACCGCGTCCCGGAACGACACCAGCTCCGCCTCGAGGATCGCGGGCGACTCCATCACCCCGTGACCCGGCACGTACACGTCCACGTCCATCTCGATCGCCCGGTCCAGCATCGCGACCCATTCAGACGGGTACGCCGAGCGCATGGCCGGGAAGATGTGCTTCAGGTACGTCTCGCTCATGAACAGCACCTTCCCCTCGGGCACGTAGACCACGAGGTCGCCGCCCGTGTGGGCGCGGCCGAGGTGGAGGAGCCGGATCTCGCGGCCGCCGAGTTCGAGCACCGTGTCGGGATCCACCATCTCCGTCGGGACGATGACCGGCGGTGCGCCTTCGGGTGGGTTGAAGTTCAACGCGGTTGCCTCCAGGAGCGCGGCCGAAGTCGGGTGTGCGAAGAAGCGCGCGCCCGGGGGGAAGGCCGAGTTCCCACCCGTGTGGTCCCCGTGGTCCGAGGCGACGACGACGTGCGTGATCGGCTGGTCGGTCAGGCCCGCGACCGTGTCGACGAGCCGCTGCGTCTCTTCGGGGTTCTCCTGCCCGTCCGCGACGAGTACCCCCTCGGGGGTGATGACGATGAGGCTCACCGTCGTGATGATCTCGCCTCCCGTCGGATGGATCTGCTCGTACGCGTACACATCCTCCGCGACCTCGGTCACCCTCGGATAGTCCGCGTCCGTGAACCCGTGTGCGTACGGATCGGACGTCGCCGGCCCCGCCGCGGTAGCGTCGGCTGCGCCGGAATCGGCCGCGTTCGTGGCCGGCTCCGATGAGGTGTCGTCGGGCGCCGCGCAGCCGACGAGAAGTGGAAGAGCGAGCCAGGAAACCGGGAGAGAAAGCCGCCGACCCATCTTCAAACCTCCGTAAGACGAGAGAACCCAACTCGAATCTTCTCTCCAGGAGGGACGCGCCCGCCAGACCTAGCTTCGGGTCGCGGCCGGCCGCCGCAGTGCGTCCTCGAACACGGTGTCGATATCCAGGCAGCGCTCGACGGTGTCGGCGAGGCGGTCGAGTTCGCGGTCGATCGAGCCGCCCCAGCCCGCCGCATTCGGTCGGAGGCCGAGCGAACGCAGCCAGCCCGTGCGCAGGCGGTCGTTTCTGAACGCGCCGTGCAGGTAACACCCCCAGTGCGCGCCATCGGCGTGCCCGAGGTCGCGCGGCCCGTCGGCGAGCCACGGCCGGAGCCCGGACGCGGCTCGCGTGCGCCCGTGGTGGATCTCGTAGCCGGCGACGATCTCTCCTTCCTCACCCTCCAGCCAGCCGGGGGGCGCGGCGGTGATGCGCGCACGCGTCCGCCGCGTCTCCTTGCTCGGGGCAAGTTCGGTGCGCACGTCCAGGATCCGCAGTCCCCGCTCCTCGCCCCCACCCTCGATGCCGGCCGGGTCTGCGATCCGGCGGCCCATGATCTGGTATCCGGCGCAGAGGCCCGCCACCGGGATGCCGTCCGTCGCGAGGCCGCGGACGGCGTGCGCGAGGCCGGTGCGCTTCATCCAGCGGAGATCGTCGAGAGTGTTCCGCGAGCCCGGGAGGATGATGGCGGCAAGTCCGGGCGGGGCCGCGAGGGCGGCCAGGTCGCGCGCCCGGCGGACCCAGCGCAGGCGTACGCCGGGTTCACGGCGCAGGGGGTCGAGGTCGTCCAGGTTGGAGGCGCGCGGGTAGGCGGCCGCCGCGATGGCGGGGGCGTTGCCGGGTCCGGCGTCGAGGGCAGGGCCGCCGTCTTCTTCCGGCAGTTTGTGGTCGATCCATGGGACGACGCCCAGGACGCGCACGCCGGTGCGCTCACGCAGGGTCTCCGGGGCGGGCGCGAGGAGTGCCGGATCCCCGCGGAAGCGGTTGAGAATGAAACCGCGGAAGAGCGCCCGGTCGGCCGCGGAGAGGAGCGCCCAGGTGCCGTAGAGGGAGGCGAAGGCGCCGCCCCGGTCGATGTCGGCGATGAGCACGACGCTCGCGGACGCGTGGCGGGCCACGGCCATGTTGACGATGTCGCTCTCGCGCAGGTTCGTCTCGGCCGGGCTGCCCGCGCCCTCGGCGATCACGAGTTCGGCGCGGTCGCGGAGGCGGGCGAGCGCATCGGTCACGACGGGCCAGAGGCGGGGCTTGCGCTCGCGCCACGGGAGGTCGGTCGCTCCTCGGTCCGTGCGTCCCAGTCGCACGACCTCGGAACGCGTGTCGGCGAGCGGCTTGAGGAGGACCGGGTTCATGTCGACGTGCGGGTCCAGCCCCGCGGCCCGCGCCTGCAGCGCCTGCGCCCGCCCGATCTCGCCACCGTCGGCCGTGACTGCGGCGTTGTTTGACATGTTTTAGCCCTTGAAGGGAGCGACGGCGATCCCGCGGCGGCGGGCGAGCCGGCAGAAGGCCGCCGTGAGCAGCGACTTGCCGACGCCCGAGCCCGTGCCCTGCACCATGAGAACGGGTGCGCTCACAGCTCCAACCCGGGCTGCGCCCCGATGCCGCGCGTCCGATAGGGGTGCTTGACGTCCTTCATCTCGGTGACGAGATCCGCGAACTCGATGAGTTCCGGGGTGGCCATGCGCCCGGTGATGATCACGTGCGTCCCGGCCGGACGATCGCGGATCGCGGGCAGCACCTCGCCGTGGTCCAGCCAGCCGTATGCGAGGGGGTAGGTCAACTCGTCGAAGATCACGATGTCGTAGCGCCCGGAGTCGAGAACCTCCCGGCACTGCGCCCAGCACTCGCGCGCCAGCGCGCGGTCCTCCTCGATGCGCTCGCTGAGCCAGGTAAATCCCGCGCCCATCGGCACGATCTCGACCCCGAGCTTCTCGGCCGCGATGTGCTCGCCCCGCTGCACGCCTTCGGTCTTGAGGAACTGCAGCATGGCCACGGTCATGTCACGGCCGCGGGCTCGCAGCAGCGTACCGAGGGCGGCCGTCGTCTTCCCCTTGCCGTCGCCGGTGTTGAGGATGACGAGACCCGTGCGCCGCTCGCGGGGCGGGACGCGGTAGGGTCCGGGCGTCCTCTGCTTCGGCACCGGGGCCTTCGGATGCCGGGCGCCCCGGTCGCCGGTCGAGCACCTCGGATCGGCGGTTTCCGGGGGCGCGGGACGGCAGCGCGGTCGGCAGCGGTCCGAACTCCGCTCGTCGTCCTGGGTCACGAGGGTCCTCCTGCGGTTGTGTGTGCGGCGATCCCGTCCGGGGTGGCGATCCCGTCCGGGGTGGCGATCCCGTCCGGGGCGGCGATCTCGTCCGAGGCGGCGATCTCGTCGAGCGCGGCGAGGAAGCGCTCCTCCTCGGCGCGCCGCCGAACCGAGACACGAATGTGCCCTGGGAGCCCGAAGGAGGCCGCGTGACGCACGCGGACGCCCCGGAGCCTGAGGGCGTGTGCCGTGGCGGCCGCATCGGGGACCGCCGCGAGGATGAAGCCGGTCGCGGAGGGGCCGGGACGCCACCCGCGCCGGGCGAGCGCCGCGGACAGCGTCCGGCGCCGTGCAGCGATGCGGATGAGGCTCTCCTCGAGTCGGGCGAGGGCGCGCGGGGCAAGCGCCGCCCGGAGCGCGGCCTGGGCGACCGAGGACACGGACCAGGGCGGCGCGACGCTTGCGAGCGGGTGGAGGATCCCAGGCGCCGCGACGGCGGCGGCGAGGCGCAGCCCAGGTACGCCAAGATCCTTGGTGAAGGAGCGCAGGTGCAGGACGCGGTCGTCGTGGGGCAGGTGGGGTGGCGCGAGGCGTCCCTCCGCGAAGGAGCGGTAGGACTCGTCGATCACCAGGAGCGTCCCGGCGGGCATCCGGCCGGCGAGCTGGGCGACGCTCGTGTCGGAGAGTGCTTCGCCGGTGGGGTTGTTGGGAGTGCAGAGGAAAGCGACCGGCGGACGGAGCCGGGCGACGCGGTCGGAGAACGGTTCGAGCGGCAGCCTGAAATCCGGAGCGACCCCCCGCACCTCGTGGACTTCCCCACCCTGGATCGCCACGGCGCGGCGGTACTCGCCGAAGGTGGGGCCGCACACGACCGCCGGGTCGCCGGGGCGAATCCAGCAGCGGGCGATCCGGTAGATCAGCTCGGAGGCTCCGGGCGCGAGCAGGATGCGCTCGGCATCGAGGCCCCAGACGCCGGCCACCCGTGCGCGAGCCCTGCTCGAAGTCGGATCGGGATAGGCGTCGAGCCGTGCGGCGGCGACGGCCCCGCGCACGGCCTCGTCCGGCAGGTACGGGTTGACGTTGGTGCTGAGGTCGGCGGACACGGGGGGATACTCCGCGTCCTCCTCGTACCCGGGCCCGCCGTGGAACTCCGGCGGCGCCCCCGCAAGGCGGGGGTCGGGGGGCGGGGGTCGCCAGTTCATGAGCGGCAGACTCCTGCCGCGACGACCAGCCCGATGCCCAGCCAGGCGGCGCGGCGGATCAGAGTGGCGGCCGCGTCGATGTCGCCGGCGTCCGGTCGAGCGCCCGCGGCGTTCAGCGTGTAGACGCCGGGCTTGTGGAGCCGGACTCCCAGGGCGAGCGCGGCGGCGGCCATCGGCCACCCGGCGTTGGGCCCCGCCGCGCGCGACGCTTCACGCGGGAGGAGACGCAAGACTCCGTCGGGCACCGGACGGATCCCGTCACGGCGGAGCGGTTGAGACCCCGCGGCCATCACGATCAGGACGGCCGCCAGCCGGGCCGGTACGAAGTTGAGGAGGTCGTCGGCACGCGCCGCCGGCTTCCCGTACCAGATCAGGTCGGGAGTTCGGTAGCCGAACATCGCGTCGGCGGTGTTGACGACCCGGTAGACCCAGGCCCCCGGCAGGCCGGCCGCAAGGTAGGCGCAAGCGGGCGCCACCACCGAGTCGCAGAGGTTTTCCGCCATCGACTCGATCGCCGCGGAGGCGCAGTGAGATGCGTCGAGCGCGCTCGTGTCCCGGCTGACCAGGTCCCACGCCAGGTGGCGTCTCGCTCCGTCGAGGTCTCCGGCCCCGAGCGCGGCGGCCACCCGTTCTCCCGCCTCGGCGAGCGGTTCGAGGGCGAGGGCCGGATGCAGGAGCAGGGCTTCGGTCCCTGCCGCCAGGAGGGTGGCGGGCAGCCCGGACCCGGAGGACGGTCGGGAGGAGCGCCCAGGGCGCGCCGCCAGGGGACGCGAGGCCGCGGCGGCGATGCCCGACACTACCGCCAGCGCCGCTGCCCCTTCGACGAGGCTTCCCAGCGGTCCCCGGCTGCGCCGCAGTCGGCGCGCACCGCCCAGCAGCCCTCCGATCGCCCGCACCGGATGAAGGCGAGGCTGGCCCAGGACCCAATCGAGGACGAGGGCGCCCACCAGGCTCAGCACCACGGGGCGTGCGGCCCGCCGCGACGCGCTCACGGGTCTTCCTTCCTGA
This sequence comes from Candidatus Palauibacter australiensis, assembly GCA_026705295.1. Taxonomy (NCBI): domain Bacteria; kingdom Pseudomonadati; phylum Gemmatimonadota; class Gemmatimonadia; order Candidatus Palauibacterales; family Candidatus Palauibacteraceae; genus Candidatus Palauibacter; species Candidatus Palauibacter australiensis. Next base: position 11,789 of record JAPPBA010000013.1, on the reverse strand, counting down.
GCGGGACAGTCTGCGGTGCGCCGGTGTCGCTCCCGGGTCCGGGGTGCGGCACGACTCTGAGCGGCCAGTCGTAGACGGCCTCCAGCGACTCTCGTGACAGCGTTTCATCCGGGGCGCCCCGGGCCCGCGCGCGCCCGCGGTCGAGCAGCAGCAGCCGGTCGGCGAACCGGGCGGCCAGGTTGAGGTCGTGCGTGATGACCAGCACGCCGAGGCCGGCACCCCGGAGTTCGCGCAGCAGGTGGAAGAGCTCCATGCGGTAGCGGAGGTCGAGTCCGGCAGTGGGTTCGTCGAGAAGGAGGACCGGCGCCTCCTGGGCAAGCGCGCGAGCGATGCGCGCCCGCTGCCGCTCGCCGCCGGAGAGTTCGCCCAGGTGGCGGTCCGCGAACTCCGCGACCGCGCAGCGCGCCATCGCATCTTCCACCACCGCGCGGTCCCCGTCGCCGGAGCGCTCCCACGGGCCGAGGTGCGCGTATCGTCCCATCCCCACCATCTCCCGCACCGTGACCGGGAAGGGGGAGGACTCGGACTGCGGCACCACGGCGATCGCAAGGGCACGGTCCCGGTCGCCCAGGTCGGACAGTGCGCGGTCGTCGAGCGTCACTCCACCCTCCTGAGGCGTCAGGGAACCGGAGAGGAGCTTCAACAGCGTCGTCTTACCGGCGCCGTTGGGACCCACGACCGCGAGGAGCTTCCCCGGGGAGACCGAGAGCGAGACCCGGCGCACGGCGGCCTCGTCCGCGCGCGGATGGGTGAAGCTCAGATCCCGGCCCTCCAACACTGGCCGCCAGTCGCGCGCGGGCGCGGTTCCCCTCACCGCCGTCCCCCCCGCAGCAGCAGCGCCACGAAGAACGGGACCCCCGCGACGGCGGTGACCACCCCGGTCGGGAGTTCGGCGGGCGCCACCACCAGCCGGGCCACCGTGTCCGCGAGCAGGAGGAAGGCGGTGCCGGCCAGGAAGGATGCGGGCAGGAGCAGGCGGTGGTCGTTCCCCCACGCGAGCCGGACGGCGTGCGGAACGATCAGCCCGACGAAGCCGATCACGCCGCCGGCCGCGACCGCCGCGGCCACCATCAGCGACGCGGCCAGATAGGCGGTGAGCTTCACCCGCTGCACGGAGGCGCCCAGGTAGAACGCAACCTCCTCTCCGCGCGACAGAAGGTTGAAGGCCCGGGCAAGCGACAAGACGGCCAGCGCGCCGGGCACGAGCAGCAAGGCCAGCAGCCCGGTCGAAGCCCAGTCGGCGCCGGACAGGTTCCCCATCATCCAGAAGATCGCCGAGCGGAACGACTCCACGTCGGCGAGCGAGAGCAGAAGCAGGATTACCGCGTTGAAGAAGGCGCCGATGATCACGCCCGACAGGATCAGGACACGCGTGTCCATCCGACCGGGCGAGGCCCGCCGCGCGACCGCCAGCACCAGCGCCATCGCGGCCAGCGCGCCGGCGAACGCGCCCAGGGGGAGCATCCAGGGAAAGCGCAGCCCGATGCCCGTCACCACGACCGCCACCGCGCCGACGGCGGCTCCGCCCGAGACGCCCAGCACGTAGGGTTCGGCGAGCGGGTTGCGCAGAAGGGCCTGGAAGGTGCAGCCGCAGAGGCCGAGCGCGCCTCCGACGAGCGCCGCCAGCACCGCGCGCGGCAGCCGCAATTGGAGCAGGATGGAACGGGTGGTGGGATCGGCCTCTCCCATGAGGAAGCGCCACAGATCCCCGGGACCCAGGCCGGAGGCGCCGAAGGAGACGCTGAGCGCGACCGCGGCCACGACGACCAGCGCGAGGAGTGCGAGCCGGCGGGGGGTGTGCGTCAACGCGGCCCGTGCAGGAACTCGGCCATGCGACGTGCCGCCTCGGCCACGCGTGGTCCGGGGCGGTTGAAGAGGTCGCCGTCGACGAGGGTATAGCGGCCGTTGCGGACGGCCCGCAGTTCCCGCCAGCCCGGCCCCTCGAGCCACGGAGCACCCGGCGCGCCGGGCGCGTGTCGAGCGATGACGAGGGCGTCGGGATCGCGCCGCAGGATCGCCTCGATGGACACCCGCGGCCACGAGCGCGCGGCATCGCCGAAGATGTTGCGCCCGCCCGCGTGCTCGATGACCTGGTCGATGAAGGTTCCCGGCCCGGTCGTCTGCGGCGGGTCGTGCCAGACGGAGTAGTAGACGTCGAGGCGCTCGCGGCCGCGCACCGTGGCGGCCACGCCCTCCAGCGCGAGGTCCAGCGAATCCACCAGCGCGGCGGCCCGTTCCTCGCGGCCGAGGAGTGTGCCCAGGCGGCGCAGGTGGCTGCGCACATCGTCGATCGTCTGCACGACCGCCCTGTAGACGGGAATGCCCAGCGCGTCCACCCGTTCCCCCACCGCGCGCTGGGACGCGTCGGCCCACGTGACGACGAGATCGGGTTCGAGACCGGCCAGTGCCTCGAGATTCGGTTGTATGGTCCCGCCCAGCGAAGGGAGGTGAGCGAGTTCGGGCGCCCGATCGAAGCGGGTGCGCGCGACGAGGACGCCGGGATCGAGCGCGGTGATCGATTCGGTCAGCGAGGGGATCACCGAAAAGACGCGGCCCGCCGGCGCGGTGAGCGCGACGGTGTATCCCGCATCGTCCGTGACGGAAACTGCGGGCATGTCCGGAGGCTCGTCCGGGGCACAGGACGTGAGGAGGACCGGGGCGAGCAGGGCGGCGATCCACCGGGCGAACGGAGAACTCGGGGGCGCCGTCGCGCTCGGCGTCGCGCTCGCCCTTGCCTGGTGTGCCGTGTACACCGGGTCCCCTCCCTCGAAGGATGGTGTTCAAAGGACGAGGGAACCGCGTCTCCTGACTCGAGGCGACATCGCTCGCCTTCCCGGGATCATCCAGTGGCCGTCGAGCGCGTCGTTTCGGATCCGCGATGGGATCCGGACCTCCTACAGTGGCGGGGCCGCGTCGGCTTCGGACCGAACTTCCGGTGGCCCCCTCGCGTCAATCTGCGACGATAGCGGCATGTCCGAGGACGGGGCAACTCGGCAGCCGCCGCCGATTAGTCTCAGGGACGCCACCGTCGCGGACGAACGCGCCGGCAGCGCGGGCGTCGTGATTGCCCCCCCGTGCTTCAGGATCTCCGCGACTTCCTCCGGGGCCGGCGTCTCGTCCTGCGGGTAGAGCAGCCCCCACACCGTGCCCGAGTGAGCCCGCAGGATGCCGAGCGCCGTCGTCCCCCGGGCACACGCTTCCAGTCCCGGCGGGGCGGGAGGACACCCCAGGTGCCGGGCCGCCGCCGCGCTCGCCGTCGCCGCCGCGCCGATCTTCCCGGCGTCACCGTGCGCAATCCCTTCGGCGCAGAGCCGGAAAGCGTCGCGCCAGGCTCTCAGGGCGTGTTCGGGGAGTCGCGTGGGGAGGCCCCGGTTGAACGTCACCGTGTCCACCGCCCCGGGGAGTCTGATGCATAGGATGTTCAGGGCCGGGGGCGGGCCGAGCGGCTCCCGGATCGTACCCCGCCGATGATCGAACAGGACGAGCCCCGAGAGGAGGGAGCCGCTGGTCGGCTCGACCTGGAGGGCGGCGCGGACGACGGCTTCACACGACCCCCGCAGGCCGAGGGCGTCCATGCCGGCGCGCAGCGCCACGCCCAGGTCGGCGGTGCTGCTTCCGAAACCGGTCCCCCGCGGGACCTCATCGCCGCCGAGCATCACGCGCACGGCGCAGCCGGGCCGGTCGCGCAGCAGGATCTCCAGGCCGCGTTTCACCTTGGCGTAGCGGCGGGAAGCGCCAGCGTCGGACCGGGCGAGCGGCACGACCTCGGCGCGGGCGGTGCGGTACATGTCGACGGGAGCCGCGATCTGGAGCCATCGGCCGCGACCGAAGCCCTGCACGAGTTCGCCGCAGGTGGCCGGGGTTGCCCAGGTCGCGGACCCCGCACTTGCCCCGGCCGGGCGCCTTGCCGAGGGCGCCGCGGAGCTCCGGCACGCTCGGCGACTCGCGGACTTACGCGACACTGCACTGGCTTGCACGCTGTCGGCAGAGCCTGTATCCATCATCGCAGTTTATAGACGGAGGGGCGCTCGGAAGTCCGGTGAAAGTCCGGCGCGGCCCCGCCACTGTAAAGGGACAGAGGGATTTCGATCCCTCGGCGTTCCGTTCACGAAGCCACTGGGCCGCGAGGCCCGGGAAGGCGAGCGGATCCGTCCCAAGCCAGGAGACCTCTCCTCCGTCTTCGGATCAGCACCCTCGCGGGAGGGCGTGGTCCCGCGTTCACGCCGTCGCGTGGACGTTCGACCGTGCTCTTCCCCGTCCCGGAGAAGACGGGGTCGAGTGAAGACGAAGTTCGCGATTGCCATCCTGGCCGCCGGAGTTGCCGTCCCGGGCGCTTCGGCACACGCGCTCCCCACGCAGGTCGCTGCGTCCGTTCACGTGTCCGTGCGGGCGGCAAGGACTGCGCCGGGCGCGCCGGGCGAGGCTGCGGCGGACGCGGGTGCGGCAGTCGCCGTTCCGGGGGCGATGGTCGCCGTCCGGGGCGCGGGGCTCCAGGCGACGACCGACGCGCGCGGCGTCGCCGTCCTGCGAGGTCTTTCGCCCGGACGGCACGCCCTCGTGATCTCGGCGCCCGGCTTCCTGGAGGCCGCGGTCGAGGTCGAAGCCGTGAACGGGCGTGTCACGCGAACGAGCATCGTGCTCGATCCGGCGCCTGTGCGGCTCAGGGGGCTGGTGGTGCAGGTGGCATCCCGCGAACGGGACGCCGGCGCCACCGTGTTGGAGACCGCCAGCCTTCCGCCCGGCGTGACGGATCTCCCGGCCGCGCTTGAACGCGTTCCCGGGGCAACCGTCGTGAGACAGGGCGGACCGGGGGCCCCCGCCGTGCTGCAACTGCGCGGCGCGGGCGGCGACCAGGTGCTGGTACTGCTCGACGGAACGCGGATCAACTCTCCGCTCACCGGCGTCGCCGACCTGAGCACGGTGGACCTCGAATCCGTGTCCCGCATCACCGTGATTCCGGGGGCGCAGTCCGCCCGGTACGGACCGCAGGCGCTCGGCGGCGTCGTCCTGCTGGAGAGCCGCAACCGCGACGCGACCACCGCCGCCGTCACCGCCGGGATGGGCGCCTGGTCCTCGGCGGAGACGGCGGTCACCGGGTCGAGCGGTTTCGGGAACGCCTGGTCGGTCTCCGGCGGCGCCCGCTGGCGGCGATCGAACGGCGCCTTCACCTACGACGTCCCCGCCTTCCGGGGCGGCGGCGAGACGACCCGCGAGAACTCCGCCTTCTCGCACGCCGGCGGAGACCTCCGCATCACACGGCGCGGGAGCGCGGAGGCTTCGCTGCGCGCCCACCTCAGCGACATCGAGCGCGGGAGCCCGGGGACGATCGCGCAGCCCTCCGCCACCGGCCGGCAGCGCCACCGTCGCTACGGGCTCGGCGTCACGGTCGAATCGGACGGCGCCTCTCCGGCACGCCTCGGAGGCTCGGCCCGCAGTTCGGTGCAGTGGCAGCGCGCGGACTACGCGGATCCGGAGCCCCCCTTCGGGCGCGCCTACGATACCCGGACGCGAGTGCGACGGGCGGAGCTCGCCGTGGAAGGATGGTGGCGCGCGGAAGCGTCCTCGTCGTCGCGCGAGTCGCTTGACCTCCGGTTCGGCCTCCAAGCGGCACGGCTCGATGTCGAGTCGAACGCGCTGACGTCGCCCGGCATCGGCCTCGACGAACTCGGGGCGTGGGCACATGCCGGGCGCGGCTGGCAGCTGCGGCGCGGTTTCCGCCTCGATCTGGGTGCTTCCCTGCGCGCCGACCGGCACGACCTTGTGGATGGCGTGACCCTGTCGCCCGCCGTCGACGCCGCGCTCACCCGGGGCGGGCTCGCCCTCGACCTCCGGTGGGGCCACGGCTTCTCCCCTCCCGGGCTCGGCGACCTCTTCTTCCAGGAAGGGGTCCTCGTCGAGCCCAACCCCGACCTCGGGCCGGAGCGCATACGGGGAGAACTCTCGGCGACGCTCGCCCAGCGGTGGTCTGTGGGCCCGGCAACCGGGGAACTGCGCGCGAGCGCCTACCGCGCGGACCTCGACGACATGATCCTCTGGTTCCCCGACCACCGTTTCGTGTGGAGCCCGGACAACTACGACGTCGCGCGCCGCGGCCTCGAGCTCGGCGCCACGACGGATCTGGCCGCGTTCGGACGCACGCACAGCCTCACCGCGAGCGCCGCCTGGTCCGAGGTCGAGTACACCGGCGCCGTGCTCGATGGCCAAGTTGCCTACCGGCCGCGTTTCACGGCGGATGTGGCCCTCGGCATCGGGATGCCGGCCGGAATCACCCTCACGCCGTCGGGCACACACGTCGGGGCGCGCCGCACGGTGCCGGGCTCCCCGCTGAACGCGCTCGCCGCCTACACGCTGTTCAACGCCGGCATCGCCCTGCCCTTCGAGTGGAGCCGCTTCGCCGGGCGGCTCGAGGTGGCCGTTACGAACCTCCTCGACGAACGCGCCGCGCTGCTCGTCGACTACCCCCTGCCGGGCCGCGGCTGGTCGACGCGGATCCGCATCGGAGCCGCGAGATGACCGCGCAATCCGCCTCGTTCACCGTATCCCAGTCAACCAAGGATGGACCTCTCATGACCCGTACCGCGCTTCGCTTCATCGCACCCCTCGCCCTCGTCATTCTGACCGCATGCGGCGATGACCCCCCTGTCGAACCCGTGGGCCCGATCGGGCCCGGCACGCCCAGCGTAACGATCACCTCGCCGGCCTCCGGGCTCATGGTCAGCGAAGGGACGCCGGTCCAGCTGGTCGGCTCGGCCACGGATCCGCAGGACGGCACGCTGGGGAACGCTGCGCTGGCCTGGACGAGCTCGATCGACGGGGCATTGGGCACAGGTTCGCCGCTGGAGATCGAATCGCCGTCGGTGGGCGTGCACTCGATCACGCTGAGGGCAACGGACTCCGACGGTAACACCGGCAACGCGTCGGTCTCGCTGCTGGTCGAGAGGCTGGAGTTTCTCGACGGAACGGTGGCCGACGCCCAGATCGGCATCGTCGTGAACTCGAGCGCGAACGCGCTCCGGCTCTTCCAGCTCGGCGATCCGGGCGAGAACCGCGACATCGCCCTGGGGGCGTCGAGCGCGGTGACTCCCACCGGCATCAGCATCCGCGGCGAGATGGGCGTCGTTCCCCTCGGGAACGCGGCCTCGGTCGCCGTCATCGACCTCCGTACGCGACAGATCGGCGGGTTCTTCCTCTTCGAATCCGGGAACGCGACCGGGTCGGCGTTCGTGGACGACAGGACGGTGCTGGCGGCCAACCAGCGGACGGATGAGGTGGGCAGGTTCACGATCGGACAGGCCGGCGGCGCCATCGGGGACCTGGTCCCGGTGACGCAGTTCCCGACCGGCATCGTGCCGTTCTCCAGCTCGCTCGCCTTCGTCATCTCCGCAAACCTGGACGAGAACTTCGCGCCTGCGGGCGACGGGGTGGTGACCGCGCTCGATCCGCTCACGATGACCGTCCTCGCCACCATCGAGACCGGCGGCACCAATCCGCAGTTCGGGGCCATCGGGCCCGACGGGATGTTGTACGTGATGAACACCGGCAACTACGTCGCGCCGTCGACGCTGGCGATCATCGACCCCGGTTCACTCGAAGTCGTCGAGGTCGTTGAGGGATTCCCCGCAGGCTCGGGACACGTTCACGTGTCGGAGGACGGAACGCTCTTTGCGTCGGCGTTCTTCACGGGGACGGTCGCCTGGAACACGGCCACGAAGGCGTTCGTGCGCGACGCCTCCAACCCGATCTGCGCGCCCCTCGCCGGCGGTGGTTGCCGGGGCGCCTTTGGCGCGCACACGGCGGCGGACGGCTCGCTCTACCAGACGTTCTTCGGCAGTACGCGCCAGAACCTGTCGCCCTGGATCTTCCGCTATGACCCGGAGACCTGGGCGCTGACCGACAGCATCCCCCCGGGGCAGGGGCCAGTGGGACTCGAGATCAGGAGTTTCCGGTAAACTGTTTGGCCGCCAGGAAGTCGAGCCGCCGCTCGATGGCCCGTCCCCAGGGGAGACCATCGGCCACTACGTCGAGGCAGTGCACGACCCCGGCGTGCGCCATCAGGAAATGGGGGCCGGCGTACAGGTCTCGCCACCACGCGGCCACCCGCTCGGTGAACCTGGCGACGGTCTCCCCACCCGGGGGGGACCGCGTCTGCCAGGCGGCCATCCATTCGTCGAGTTCGGTGCGTGGCACGGCGTCCCAGGCCCATCCCTCCCAGTCGCCGTAGGACATCTCGCGCACGCGCTCGTCGATGCGGTGCGGGACGCCTAGCCGCTCCGCGAGCAGAGCGGCGGGTTCGCGGCAGCGGGCGGCATCGGACGACCAGATGATCGCCGGGGCAAACTCGGCCACGACGGGCTCGATGCGCGCGGCCGCCTCGGCGCCGTCCAGCGTCGTCGGCACGTCCGTCTGCCCGTAGATGATGCCCTCGGCGGCGACGGGTGCGTGGCGGATGGCGAGAAGCCGGATCACGCGGCGGCCTGCGCGACCTGCACCGCGAGCACGGCGACCAGGATCGCGATCTCGTTGACCTGCTCCGCCGCGCCGAGGAAGTCGCCGGTCACGCCCCCGGCCCGCGCGCGGAATCGCCAGCCGCAGAGCGCGGTGACGAGGGCCATCGCGGCGAACGCGGCGAGGACGCCGGTCGCGCCGATCGCACCCGCCGCCACCACGGCCGCCGCGCCGGCCACGCCGACCGCGGTCGCAACCGCTGCCTGCGCCACCCCGGCCCGCGTGACGTGGCCGCTCTTCGCCGCCGCCGCGTTCGCGTAGGGGAGGGCGACCATCAGCCAGACCGGGCCGACCCGCGCCAGGCCGTGCGCGAGGAGCAGGGCGGCGGGCGCTGCCGCAAGCGGGGAGGCCCCCGCCGCGAGCGCGGACGCCGGTGCCGCACTCCCCAACTGCGCGAGCAGCACCAGCCGGAACGCGATGGACGTCACGAGCGCCAGCGCCCCGAACGCGCCGATCCGCGAGTCTTTCAGGATGACGAAGATCTCGTCGCGGCCCGTCGCTCCACCCAGCGCGTCGGCCGTATCGGCCAATCCATCCTCGTGGAAGGCGCCCGTCAGCAGGACCGACACGACGATCACGCTCATCGCCGCCACCCACGGCCCCAGCGGCGCCACCAGGCCCCACACGGCCGCGCACGCCCCTCCGAGCACGAGTCCGACCAGGGGGAACCACGCCGCGGCCCACCGCCATTCTTCCGCCGAGTAGGGAAAACCGCCCAGCGGCAGACGCGTCAGGAAGACGAAGGCGGCGCGCGCCCCCCGGAGCGATGTCCTCACTTCAACCGCAGTTCCAGCCCGGAGACCATGAGAACCACCCGGTCCGCCGCGTCAGCGAGACGCTGATTGGCGATGCCCAGCCCGTCCTGGTACCAGCGCCCGAGCGCGGTGGGCGGGTGCACGCTCCACCCCACCTCGTTCGTCACGACGATCAGCAAACCGGTGCGCGCGGCTCGCGCATCGAGGATCCCGTCGATCTCGGCGGCCATCGCGTCCAACGCGGCCGCCTCGGCGTCGGCGCCCAATCGTCCGATCGCCATGCCGGTCAGCACGGTCACGCAGTCCAGCAGCACGGTGTCCGTGCCGGCGGCGAGGATGGCTTCGCCCGCCCGCGCGGGCGCCTCGATGGTGTGCCACCCCGCGGGACGATCGCGGCGGTGGGCCTCGATCCTGTCACGCATCTCGTCGTCGACGGCCTCCGCGGTCGCGATCACGGTGACCTCTTCCCCGCCGCGCGCCAGCGCCTCGCCCTGAGCCCACCGGCTCTTGCCCGAGCGCGCCCCGCCCGTCACGAGGATGAGTTCCATCATGATCCCGCCCGCGACGGGCCCTCGCTCGGCCCCGAGATCCCGGCCGATTCGAAGGTCGCCATCTCGCGGAGCAACGCTCCGGCCGCCCGCACGATGGGGATGGCGAGCGCACACCCGGTCCCCTCGCCGAGCCGCATGTCGAGGTCGAGCAGGGGCTCGAGGCCGAGCGCAGCGAGCACCACCGCGTGACCCGGCTCGGTTGAGCGGTGCGATGCGACCAGGTACGGCGACAGGCCGGGGCACAGGCGGCAGGCCGCCAGCGCCGCGGCCGACGAGATGAACCCGTCCACAAGCACGAGGGCGCCCCGCGCAGCCGCGCCGATCATGGCGCCCGACATGGCCGCGATCTCGAACCCGGCGACCTGCCGCAGCACCGCCACGGCATCGCTCCGGGGATCCTCGTCGCGGGCGACCCGCGCCACCGCGCGCTCCACCACATCGCGCTTGCGGGCCAGTCCGCCGTCGTCGACCCCCGTCCCGCGGCCGACGACCTCGCGCCCCGCCGCCCCGGTCAGGCACGCCGTTACGGCAGCCGCCGCGGTGGTGTTCCCGATGCCCATCTCGCCCACACCCACGAGCCAGGGACCGGGGGGACGCGCTGCTCCAGTGGAGCCGGCGCCACCTCCCGCCACTTCCATGCCCAACGCCAGAGCCTCTTCGACCTCGCTCGCGGTCATCGCCGGCCCCGCCGAAAGATCATCCGTGCCCGCGCGGACCTTCCGGTGCTCGATTCCCGCCAGCCCGCCGACGTCCGCCGCAACGCCCGCGTCGACGACACGCACCCCGGCGCCGCACGCCCGCGTGAGCACGTTGATCGCCGCCCCGCCACCGGAGAAGTTCGCGCACATCTGCGCCGTGACCTCGGCCGGATACGCCGACACGCCCTGCGCGGCGACCCCGTGATCCGCCGCGAAGACGAACACCACCGCGTCCTCCAGCGGAGGCGGCGGGTCGCCCAGGACCACGCCTACCTGGAGCGCCAGCTTCTCAAGGCGTCCGAGGCTGCCCGGCGGCTTGGTCAGCGCGTCGAGGTGCGCCTGGACCGCCGCGGGATCTCCCCGCGGAGTTGCGACAACCGTGCGCGCGATCACGCTCTGTGGAGATGCGGCAAAGGTGTTCACGATGGGTTCAGGACAACAGCAGATATGCAGACCCCCGAATGGGACCGCCGCCAGCATAGGGTGGAGGGCAGAGGCGAGCCAGCGGCCAGCGCATACTACTGGTCGGACACTGGCGGAATATGCTAATCTCGGGGCTGGTATCGTGCTCCCGTGCTCGCGAAAACAGAGGTGTGCCATGAGAAAGTCCCGATTCGTCCTCCCCCTGCTCGCGATGTTCGCGGTCTCCGCCTCGGCGCTGGCGGGCCAGCAGCGGAACATGTCGCCCGAAGAGCGCGCCCGGCTGGCCGCCGAGCGGGAGCGCCAGGTGCAGGAGGAACTCGTATCCGAGCGGCCCATCGAAGCGTTCGACACCGTCTGGATCGAGGAGATGACGTGGATGGAGGTCCGGGACGCGATGGCGGCCGGGAAGACCACCGCGATCATCACGACCGGCGGCATCGAGCAGAACGGGCCGTACCTCGCCACCGGCAAGCACAACTACGTGCTGCAGGGTGCCTGCGAGGGCGTGGCCCGCGAACTCGGAAACGCGCTCTGCGCGCCGGTCGTCAAGCTCGTCCCCGAGGGCGACATCGACGAGCCGTCCGGGCACATGCGGTACCCGGGGACGATCAGCCTCCGGCAGGAGACGTTCGAGGCCGTGCTCGATGACGTGGCGTCGAGCCTCAAGGCGCACGGCTTCGAGCACATCATCCTGTTCGGCGACAGCGGCGGGAACCAGTCCGGCATGGAGGCGGTCGCCGCCCGCCTCAACGAGCGCTGGTACGACGCGCAGGCGCACTTCATCCCGGAGTTCTACCGCTACCGCGACGTCCACGACTGGATGAACACCGAACTCGGCATCTTCGAGACCGACCCGG
>JAPPBA010000012.1 GCA_026705295.1 Candidatus Palauibacter australiensis | reverse complement strand
CTGCCGGACCTCGTGCGCATGATCGCCGCGGTCCCCGGCATCGACGACATCTCGCTTTCCACGAACGCCATCCTCCTGCCGCGCTTCGCGGCGGCCCTGCGGGAAGCGGGGGTCGCGCGCGTGAACGTCAGCCTCGACACCCTCGACCGGGACCGGTTCGAGGAGATCGCCCGGCGCCCGGCGCGGCGCTTCGACGAGACGATGGAAGGCCTGCGGGCCGCTGAGGAGGCCGGGTTCGCGCCGATCAAGATCAACTGCGTCATCATGCGGGGCCTCAACGACCATGAGGTCGTCGACTTCGCCGAGATCACCCGGCATCGGCCGTGGCACGTGCGCTTCATCGAACTGATGCCGGTGGGCGAGAACCTGCACCTCACCGACCGTTTCATCTCGACGGACGAAGTGCTCGGAAGGATCCACGCGATCGAGGATCTGCTGCCGGACCCGGGACCGCGGGGGAACGGGCCCGCCGTGTACTACCGCTTCCCGGGCGGTGCCGGGACGGTGGGCGCCATCACGCCGCTCTCCCACAACTACTGCGAACGCTGCAACCGCATGCGGCTGACCGCCGACGGAAAGCTGCGGACGTGCCTGTTCGGCGACCACGAGGTCGACCTGAAGGGCCCGCTGCGCGAGACGGGCCGCATCGAGGGCGCGGTGGCGGAGGCGCTCGCCGGGAAGCCGAAGCGCCACTACCTGGAGTTGGGCACGGCGGCCGGAAGCGGCGGGCTCGCGGCGCTGAGCCAGGTCGGCGGATGACGAACTACGAGGAACGACTCCGGCACCGCGATCTGCTCGAACGGGCGACCGACCTGCGCAGGCGGCTCCAACGCGAGGACGGCGATTCCCCCATGCGGCGCGAGGAAGGGGCCGAACTGGCGGCCCTCCTCGAAGCCACGCTGGCCGAGATCAGTCCGGAGCGCTGGGACCGGGTCATGGAGACGATCGCCGGAGAGGCGGCGCGGAGGGCGGGCGCGGGCGCCGCCCCGATGTTCGACTGATCGGCCGCGCTTGACCGGCACCCGTTCGCCGCACCGCGGGCTGCTCGCGGCCGGGTGCCTGCTCGCGGGCCTCGGAGTCGCCGCCGGCGCGTTCGGCGCCCACTCGCTCGAAGGCCGCCTCTCGGCGGAGGCCCTCGCGATCTTCGACACGGCGGCCCGCTACCACATGCTGCACGCCCTCGGGCTCATCCTGCTCGGCCTCGCGGCGGCCCGCTGGCCCGATGCGGCGTGGCACTGTCCCGGGCTCCTCATGCTGTGCGGCGTCGCGGTGTTCAGCGGCACTCTCTACGCCCTTGCCCTGTCCGGCATCGGCTGGCTGGGCGCGATCACGCCGGTCGGCGGCGCCGCCCTCATCGCCGCCTGGATCTGGGCCGCCTGGATCGCCCACACCCAAACCTGACGCACCAGCTCATCCGCCTTGCCGGGGTTATCAGCATGTGATAACCTTGCTGATGACGACACCTGACCGAGATCCGGGGCTCGACACGCTCATGAGGACATTGAAGATCGGGATCGCGGGCTACGACCAGATGAAGGCTCGCACCATGGCGATCGCGCGTGGCGAGCACACGCCCGCGAAGGGTGAGCCCAGGGTTTGGTTCACCTCGATCGACAGCTTCGCGAAGCTGCTGTCCGAGCATAACCGGCAGCTTCTGGAACTGATTGCCCGTGAGCGGCCGCGGTCGCTCACGGAGCTCGCGGAGCTGGCCGGGCGCAGCAAGTCGAACCTTTCGCGAACTCTGAAGACGATGTCACAGTACGGCCTCGTGGAATTGCAGCCGGGCGCACGCGGCAGGCTCGTGCCGCGGGTTCCCTACGACCAGGTGAGGCTCGACGTCTCGTTGACCCGCGACGCGGCTGCGCCCTTGACGCCCGTGTAGGTTGACGGGGTGGAATAACGCCCCACCGAGAGGTCCGATGGCGATCAAGAGTGACGGCTGGATTCGGCGCATGGCGCGCGGGCACGGGATGATCGAACCCTTCGCCGACCGCCAGGTGCGCGACGGCGTCATCTCCTACGGCGTCAGCAGCTACGGCTACGACATGCGGGTCGCCGACGAATTCCGGATCTTCCACAACGCCCTCTTCCCGGTCGTCGACCCCAAGCAGTTCGACGAGCGCTCCTTCCTCGAGTACTCGGGCGAGGTCTGCATCATCCCCCCGAACTCCTTCGCCCTCGCGCGCTCGATCGAGTACTTCCGGATTCCGCGCAACATCCTCACCATATGCGTCGGGAAGAGCACCTACGCGCGCTGCGGCCTCATCGTGAACGTCACGCCCTTCGAGCCGGAGTGGGAAGGGCACGTGACGCTGGAGATCTCCAACACGACGCCGCTCCCGGCGCGCGTGTACGCGAACGAGGGAATCGCGCAGGTCCTCTTCTTCGAGTCGGACGAGGTCTGCGAGGTCAGCTACGCGGACAAGGCCGGCAAGTACCAGGGCCAGACCGGAGTCACCCCGCCGAAGCTCT
>JAPPBA010000011.1 GCA_026705295.1 Candidatus Palauibacter australiensis | reverse complement strand
GGCGCCCGGTTCAAACACGGGAACCGGCTGGAACGTGGCCGGGGGGACGCCGATCAGTCCGACCGAGTCACCTGCGGAGTTGAAGATCGCGATGGGGTAGCGCAGAGAAAACCCGATGTAAATTGAGTCGCCCGCGACATCGAACGAGAAGAGCCCGATCGAGCTCCAGTACGGTCTTTCGATCGGAAGGTAGGGGAGCCGATACGCGCTCCAGGCCGACTCGCCCGCCGTCCACCGCTGCAGCAGCATGGGGCGTTCGAAGAACCGCGAGACGCCCTCGCGCTGGTCTCCGAGGGGCATGTACAGGACCAGATCCTCCCCTAAAGGCTCGACGCGGCGCGGAACCCCGGGCAGCCGCACGACCGTGTCGGGGCGCAAACCGCCCGTGAGGTAGGTGAGCCTGCCCTGGCCGGCGTCGACCACCGCGACACGGCCGGAGGACTCTTCGGCCAAACCGCTGATGCCGCGGAACTCGAACGGACCCTCGCCGAATCGTCCGAACGCCGCCTCGAGTCGCCCCTGCTCGTCGTAGCTCCGGACCCTGGGGAGCTGTCCGTCGCTCAGCAGGAAGCCCCCCGCCGCGCGTTCCGCAAAGCGACCCGGCGTGGCGATGGAGTCCTCCGGGTCCTCGCCCAGCGTGATCACCGCGTCGATCCTGAACACCTCGTCAAGCGGACCCGGGATCGCACGATGCTCCGAGTCGGGGGCGGCGGCGCAGGCTGCGCCCGCGATGAGTGCGGGGATGAAGACGACCGCGCGCGTGGCGGGCAGGTGTGTGGACTGCACGAAACTACGGGAAGCGGCGGACCGACTCGGCGACGAGGCGCTGGAAGTCGGCCTGGGCGAGTCTTGTCGTCTCCAGGACTTCCTCGTGATTCAGCGGTTCGTCGAGGACTCCCGCCGCGTAATTCGTGAGGCAGGAGACGGCGACGCACCGGATGCCGAGGGCGCGGGCCGCGATGACCTCGGGCACGGTGGACATGCCGACGGCGTCGGCGCCGAGCGCCCGCAGCATGCGGATCTCGGCCGGGGTCTCGAAGGCGGGGCCGTGCATCGCCGCGTAGACGCCCTCGTGGAGCGCCTGGCCCAGGTCGGAGGCGGTTTCGCGGACGATCGCCCGCAGTCTCGGGTCATGGGCGAACGTCAGGTCGGGGAAGCGATTCTCCGTACCCACCACCGGACCAAAGAGCGGGCTCGTGCCGGTCAGGTTCAGGTGGTCGGCGATCAGCATCAGTTCGCCGGGGTGCCAGCCCTCCCGGATCGCTCCCGCCGCGTTCGAGAGGAAGAGGACGGGGATGCCCAGCGCCGCCGCGACGCGCACGTAGAAGACGACGCGGTCCGGCGGGCCGCCCTCGTAGAGGTGGACGCGTCCGCTCAGGCCGAGCACGGGCCGGCCGGCGAGTGTTCCGACGAGCGCGTGGCCGGCGTGCCCGATGACCGTGGGGCGCGGCCAGCCGGGGAGATCCTCGTAGGGCACCCGCACCGGATCCTCGATCTCCTCCCCGAGCCCGCCGAGTCCCGAACCCATCGTGATCGCGACGTCCGGTACGGCGCCGTCCAGCCGGTCCCCGATGCGGGCTCGCAGTGCCGCGGCCGCCGCCTCGACGGCGGCCCGGATGTCCGAGGCACGCGTCACGCGAGGACTCCGGCCAGCGTCGCAGTCATCCAGGTCGCGACCGTCCCGCCGAGCATCGCCCGCAGGCCGAGCTTCGACAGGTCCTCGCGGCGGCCGGGGGCGATCCCTCCGATGCCCCCGATCTGGATCGCGATCGAGCTGAAGTTCGCGAATCCGGTCAGCGCGTAGGTGCACATGATGAGCGACTTGTTCGAGAGCTGAAGGTCGCCGGCGAGCCCGGCGCCGAGATTCGTGAAGGCGAGGAACTCGTTCGCGACCATCTTCACGCCGAACAACGTCCCGACGTCGACCGCGTCGGCCCACGGCACGCCGATGAGCCAGGCGACCGGCGCGAAGACCCAGCCGAAGATCCGCTCGAGCGTGATTCCCTCCACGCCGAACAACCCCGTCACCCAGCCGATGATGCCGTTCCCCAAGGCGATGATGGCGAGGAAGGCGAGGAGCATGGCCCCCACGTTCAGGGCCAGCTTCAGCCCGTCTCCGGCCCCTCCGGCCGCCGCGTCGATCACGTTCGCGTGCGCCTGCGGCGGGTCGATGTCCAGCGTGCCGCGCGTCTCGGGTTCGTCCGTCTCGGGCATCAGCATCTTGCTCACAACGACCCCCGCCGGCGCCGCCATGATGCTCGCCGCCAGGAGGTGCCCCGCGATCCCCGGGAACACCCCCACGAGGATCGCGACGTACGCGGCCAGCGCGCCGCCCGCCACAGTCGCGAAGCCCCCCGTCATCACGGTGTTGAGTTCGGACATCGTCATCCGGTCCACGAAGGGCCGGATGAGGAGCGGCGCCTCCGTCTGGCCGACGAAGATGTTGCCGGCGGCCGAGGTCGTCTCCGCGCCGCTCGTCCCGAGGGTACGCTGCATCGCCCACGCGACGCCCCGCACCACGCGCTGCATGAACCCCAGGTGATAGGCGAGGGCCATGAGAGAGGAGAAGAAGATGATCGTGGGCAGGACGCTGAAGGCGAAATTCGCGCCGATGTTCACCACACCGCCCCCGCCCCCGTCGACCGGAGTCCCGTAGTCCACGAGCGACCCGAACACGAAGCGGGATCCGGCGTTCGTGTATCCGATGAGCGCGACGAAGATGTCGTTGACGGCGCTGAAGAAGGTGTGACCGATCCCCGTCTTGAGAACGAGGAGCGCGAAGGCGATCTGAAGCCCGAGCCCCTTCGCGACGAGCGGCCACGAGATCGACTTCCGGTGGGCCGAGCAGAGCCACACCGTCGTGAGCAGGAAGGCGATCCCGAGCAGGCCCCGCGCCAGGCGGGAGAAGAACGGTTCGTCGATCGCGCCCCCCACTCCCTCGAGCCCCTGCGCCGCCAGCGGCGCCGCGCCCGCGGCCAGGCCGACACCCAGCACGGCGACCACGGTGAGGAGCAGCCGCCCCTCCCGCGGCATCGCGGAGGGCGCCGCGGCTGCGGAGCGTGGTGGGTCGCGACGCTGGGACATCGGCGCACTCCGGCTGAGGGTTCGGGGCGACGGGAGCCCGGGGAACATACCCCGTCCCGTCTTCCGCGCCACAACCCCGCCCCTTTTCATGCCACTTTGGCACTCCGCGCCGGAGCGTGGCGCCCCCGAGTGCCATTTTGTCGGAAAAGGCGGCGCACAGGCGGCCCCCGGCGCGGCACGGCGATTGCAACGTGTTTCTTCGTTCGCGGGCGCGCCGGAAGGAGGCGGCGCCCTGCGATTGGGACCTGGGACGGAACCAGCGGAAACAGCGGACAAGCAAAAGCCAAGGAAAACCAATGGGCAAGATCATCGGAATCGATCTCGGGACGACGAACTCGGTCGTCGCGGTAATGGAAGGTGGAGACCCGGTCGTCATCCCGAGCGCGGAGGGCGCGCGCACCACGCCCTCGGTGGTCGCCTTCACGAAGGAGGGTGAGCGGCTCGTCGGGCAGGTCGCCAAGCGGCAGGCCGTCACCAATCCCCTCAACACCGTCGCCTCGATCAAGCGCTTCATGGGCCGCAAGCGGTCCGAGGTGGGCGAGGAGATGAAGCTCGTCACCTACGACATCCAGGGCGACAACCAGGACCGCGTGCAGGTCAGGATTGCACACGCCGACAAGACCTTCACGCCGCCCGAACTCTCGGCCATGGTGCTGCAGAAGATGAAGCAGACGGCCGAGGACTACCTGGGGCAGGAGGTGACGGAGGCGGTGATCACGGTCCCGGCCTACTTCAACGACGCCCAGCGCCAGGCGACGAAGGACGCGGGCCGCGTGGCCGGCCTCACGGTCCGCCGGATCATCAACGAGCCGACGGCCGCGGCGCTCGCCTACGGCCTCGACAAGAAGTCGGACGAGAAGATCGCCGTATTCGACCTCGGCGGCGGTACCTACGACATCTCCGTGCTCGAACTCGGGGATGGCGTGTTCGAGGTGAAGGCCACAAACGGCGACACGCACCTCGGCGGAGACGACTTCGACCAGCGCCTCATCAACTGGCTCGTGGACGAGTTCAAGAAGGACCAGGGGATCGACCTGTCGGCCGACCCGATGGCGCTGCAGCGCCTCAAGGAGGCGGCGGAGAAGGCGAAGATCGAGCTCAGCTCGACGATGCAGACCGACATCAACCTCCCCTTCATCACGGCCGATGCCTCGGGGCCCAAGCACCTCAACCTCGCCCTCACGCGGGCGAAGTTCGAGCAGTTGGTCGACGACCTCATCCAGCGCACGATTCCGCCTATGGAGAAGGCGCTGGCGGACGCCGGCCTTTCCGTCGACGAGATCGACGAGGTCATCCTGGTCGGCGGCTCGACCCGGATTCCCAAGATCCAGGCAGTCGTGAAGGATTTCTTCGGCCAGGACCCGCACAAGGGCGTGAACCCGGACGAGGTCGTGGGCATCGGGGCCGCGATCCAGGGCGGCGTGCTCGGCGGCGACGTGAAGGACGTACTGCTGCTCGACGTCACTCCGCTCTCGCTCGGGATCGAGACGCTGGGCGGGGTCATGACGTCGCTCATCGAGCGCAACACGACGATCCCCACGAAGAAGTCGGAGATCTTCTCGACCGCGGAGGACAACCAGAACACGGTCGACATCCACGTGCTCCAGGGCGAGCGGAAGATGGCGAGCGGCAACAAGACGATCGGCCGCTTCCAGCTCACGGGCATCCCGCCCGCGCCGCGCGGCGTGCCTCAGGTCGAAGTCACCTTCGACATCGACGCGAACGGCATTCTGCACGTGAGCGCCCAGGACAAGGCGACGGGCAAGGAGCAGAAGATTCGCATCGAGGCGTCTTCGGGGCTCTCCGACGCCGAGATCGAGAGCATGGTGAGGGACGCGGAATCTCACGCGGCGGAGGACCAGGAGCGTCGCGAGACCGTCGAAACCCGCAACCGGCTCGACTCCCTCGTGTACCAGACGGAGAAGAACCTCGAAGACTGGAAGGAGTCGCTCGACGACGCGGACCGATCCGCGATCGAGGAGACGCTGGAGCGGGGGCGGGCCGCGCTCAAGCAGGACGACACCGAGGAAGTGGCCGCGGCAACCACCGCCATCCAGGAAGCGGTCGGCGCGGCGGCGCAGAAGATGTACGCCGCGGCCGGGATGGGGGCCGACGCCTCTCCGGGCGACATGCCGGGCGGCGGCGACGGAGAGGCCGAAGTCGAGGTGGAGGCGGACGACGCCGGCGAAGTGGAAGTCGTCGAGGCGGACTACGAGATCGTCGAGGAATCCGACGACAAGTAGCCCTCCGCCGGCAACGTCTCACCGCGCGGCCCGGGAGCCCGCCCCACGGGCAACCCCGGGTCGCGCGCCGTTCATCTCATGGTTCGGCGTTTCGGGGGTGACGGACCCGGTCCGGTCGCCGTCCTTGGAGCGGTAGTTGGAGAAACGCCACTTCGGTCTGCTATATTCGCACTTCGGCCGTGGAGTCGCGGCCGGTGAGAGGGAGATAGAGAGATGAGCGATTCGCTGCGTACTCGACTGAATCTGCTGATCGCGACGACGATCGCGTTCGCGTTCGGCGTGGGGCTGGCTTCGGTGCTGGACCTGACCCCGGTTTCGATCGCGGCGGACGGCAACCGGGACCCGGGGTGGGTGATCGGGGCCCCCGCGAGCGCCGGGATGACGATGGCGAACGGCTTCGCCGACGTGACGGAGCGCGTGGCTCCCGCGGTCGTGACGATCTACCTGACGGCGGAGCGGGAGACCGCCTCCCCGTTCCCGCCGGGCTTCGAACCGCCGCCCGGGTTCGAGTTCCCGCCGGGATTCGAGTTCCCGCCCGATTCCGCCCGGAACCGCGAGGAGGAGCGGCGGCCACAGACCGTCGAGTGGAGCGGATCCGGCTTCATCGTCTCGGAGGCCGGCTATGTGGTCACGAATAACCACGTGGTCGCGGGCGCGGAGCGCATCGACGTCGAGCTTCACGACGGACGGCTCTTCGACAACGTGGAACTCGTGGGGCGCGATCCGCAGACCGACGTGGCGCTGCTCAGGCTCGAGGTGGACGACATCGCCGTCCTTCCCATCGGCTCCAGCGACGCGACCGCCGTCGGCGAGTGGGTGCTCGCCATCGGGAGTCCCGGCTTCCGGACGGCACCGGGACCGCTGCTCTCATCCGTGACCGCGGGGATCGTCTCCGCCAAGGGGCGCAACATCTCCATCCTCCGGAACCGCAACCCGCTCGCGATCGAGGACTTCATCCAGACGGATGCGGTCATCAACCGGGGCAACTCGGGCGGGCCGCTGGTGAATGCGGCGGGGGAGGTGATCGGCATCAACACGGCGATCCTGTCGACGACGGGCAGCTACCAGGGGTACGGCTTCGCGGTCCCGATCGAACTCGCCCGCGAGGTCGTCGACGACCTGATCGAGTTCGGGGAGGTGCGGCGGGCGCTCATCGGCGTCTCGATTACCGACGTCGACGCCGCGGATGCCGCCTTCTACGGCCTGGAGCGCGTCGAGGGCGCGAAGATCCAAACCTTCTCCTTCGACGACAGTCCCGCCCTGCTGGCCGGACTCGAAGGTGGCGATGTCATCGTCGGCGTGGCGGGGGAGCCCGTCTCAGGTGTTTCGGAACTGCAGCGG
Organism: Candidatus Palauibacter australiensis; assembly: GCA_026705295.1. Classification (NCBI taxonomy): domain Bacteria; kingdom Pseudomonadati; phylum Gemmatimonadota; class Gemmatimonadia; order Candidatus Palauibacterales; family Candidatus Palauibacteraceae; genus Candidatus Palauibacter; species Candidatus Palauibacter australiensis. The sequence continues at coordinate 29,839 of JAPPBA010000011.1, read as the reverse complement.
CGGATCCGCGCCTTCGAGCCGGGGGAGACGGTGGAACTGGACGTCGTGCGCCGCTCCACGCTTGAGCGAGACCGGGCGCGCGTCCGCCTCATCTCGGCGGACGACGACTCGCCGCCACCGGTCGCGGCACGCTCCGAGCCGACCGAGGCGACCGGCGATGCCCTCGGTCTCGCGGTAGAGGATGACGCAGAAGTCGAAGCCCGTGAACATGCGCGATACAGGATCGACCCCGGGTTCAAGGGTGTCGTGATCGTCGGCGGAGATCGGAGGGGCGCGGTGGGGCGGCTGCGCCTTCCCGAGGGGACGCTCATCGTCGACATCAACGGCGAGGAGATTCAAGGGCGGGCCGACTACGAGCGCATCATCTCCGGGTTGGGGCCCGGCGATGCGCTGAGCGTGCAACTCGATATTCTGCTGCCCGACGGGCGTCGACAGAACGCTTTCCGGAGCGTCGTGATCCCGGAACGCTGACCAGCGAAGTACCGGGCGGGGCGGGGGTTCCTGCTTGCCCCCGTTCCGGCCGGCGCCGACATTCCCGGCCGATCCCGGCGCTGCGTTCGACCTGGCGGGTTCGCGCGAAAGTGGCGGAATTGGCAGACGCGCCAGCCTTAGGAGCTGGTGGCCCTTGGCCGTGGGGGTTCGAGTCCCCCCTTTCGCATTTCGTGCCGTTAACCGCGTGCAGACACCAGTGTTGGTGCCGCAGTAATCCGCTGCGGAGACACGAGCGGGAGCCAAACCGACCTTGAGCGCAGCCGATTCACAAGCCGCCGCGGCGGATCCGTTCGACGTCGCGATCAAGCAGGAGAACGACTACCTGCGCCGTCTCGACGTGTCGGTGGACCGCGCGCAGGTGGCAGCGACGCGGCGCCGGGAAGCCGCCAGACTCCGGAAGACGACCCGCATCAAGGGGTTCCGGAAGGGGAAGGTTCCGGTGCGGATCGTCGAGGAACGCTACGGTCCCCTCATCGACGAACGGACGGTCGATGCGCTCGTCAACCGGGCGTTTCGGGACGCCGTACGGCGGCACGAGCTCTCCACAATCGGGGAGCCCGTCGTGAGCGAGCTGGATTACCAGCCCGGGGAGCGGCTCTCGTTCCGCATCGACGTAGAGGTGATGCCGGCGATCGAGCTTGCGCGGACCGGAGGGTTCCGGGTGAAGCGGCGCGAGGTGGCCGTCGCGGATGCGGACATCGACGAGGTCATCGAGAACATCCGCAAGGAGAACGCCGTGCTCCAGCCCGTGGACCGGGCGCCGCGGAGCGGGGATGTCGTCGCCGTGGCGATCAGGGAGCAAGAGGGAGGCGACGGCGCCGCGGAGAAACCGTATCGGTTCGAGTTGGGCGCGGGCTACGCGATTCCGGATGTCGAAGACGCGATCCTCACGCTCACGCCGGGCGAGGAAGGCACGTTCACGGTCTCCTACCCGGACGATTTCGGGTCCGAGGATCTTGCGGGCACCACCCGGTCGCTGCAGATCCGCCTCGACGATGTCCGTGCCAGCGAGCTTCCGGACCTCACGGACGAGTTCGCGAGCGAGATCGGCAATTTCGGGACGCTGGCGGAACTTCGAGAAGCGGTGGAAAAGGAACTCCTGGCGCGGGGTGAACGTCAGGCGGAGGAGGAAGTCGGAGAACAACTTCTCGATGCGGTGATCGAAGCCAACGCGTTCGAGGTGCCGCCGAGTCTCACGTCGCGTTATCTTGACCGGGTGATCGACGCCCCCGAGGGAGCGGATCCCGAACGGGTCGAGGAGGCCCGCAAGTCGGTGACCCCCCAGGTGGAGCGTCAGATCAAGCGGGACCTGGTACTCGAGCGACTCATCGAGGATCAGGGGCTCGACCTGTCGAGCGAGGAATTCGACGAGCGCCTGTCGGAACTGGGGAAGGCGAGGGGCAAGAGCCTGGTGGAGATACGCCGCGAGCTCGCGAAGGAGAAGCAGCTCGATCCGCTCCGCCGCCGTTTTGCCATCGACAAGGCGTTCCGGTTTCTGATCGACGGCTCGGACGTGAATTGATGGGCTTCGCTAACCACGTGAGGGACTGATTTGAGCACGATATTCGCACCGTACGTCATCGAACGGTCGAGCCGCGGGGAACGCACGTACGACATCTTCTCGCGTCTCCTCATGGACCGGATCGTCTTCCTCGGGGCTCCGATCAACGACGATGTGGCGAACGTGGTGATCGCCCAGTTGCTCTTCCTCGAGGCGGACAACCCGGAGCGGGAGATCCACATCTACATCAACTCGCCGGGGGGGAGCGTCCAGGCGGGACTCGCGATCTACGACACGATGCAGTTCCTGAACGCTCCGGTGGCGACGATGTGCATGGGGATGGCGGCGTCGATGGGAGCGTTCCTGCTCGCCGCCGGCACGCCCGGCAGGCGGCGCTCGCTGCCGAACGCGCGGATCATGATCCACCAGCCTTCCGGCGGCTCCTACGGGACGGCGGCGGACATCGAGATTCAGGCGAAGGAAATCCTCAACGCCCGCGAGCGGCTGAACCGGATTCTCGCCGATCACACCGGGCAGGACCTCGAGCGGATCGCCGAGGATGTCGACCGCGACCGCTTCATGTCCCCCGAGGAAGCGCGGGAGTACGGGCTCATCGACCTGGTGGTCGCGCGCGAAGCGGAGGTCGACGGCAAGAACGGCCGACCCGGCCCCGCCGTCGCCAAGTAGCGCCGGGGCAACCCGAGGGACCGAGGGGAGGCGACGATGCCGAGCGACAAGCACCTGCGCTGCTCCTTCTGCGGCAAGTCCAAGGACGCCGTGCAGAAGTTCATCTCCGGACCCAACGTCTATATCTGCAACGAGTGCATCTCGCTCTGTAACGAGATCCTCGCCGAGGAAGAGGAACGCGAGCAGGGCGGGCGCTTCACGGAGATCCCGACGCCGTGCGAGATCAAGGCGACGCTCGACGAGTACGTGATCGGGCAGGAGATCGCGAAGAAGACGCTCTCGGTCGCCGTCTACAATCACTACAAGCGGATCAACCACCGCAGTCTCGTCGACGACGTCGAGATCGAGAAGTCGAATATCCTGCTTCTCGGTCCCACGGGGGTCGGCAAGACGCTGCTCGCGCAGACGCTGGCGCGGATTCTCCAGGTCCCGTTCACGATCGCGGACGCGACGACGCTCACCGAGGCGGGGTATGTGGGGGAGGATGTCGAGAACATCCTCGTCCGGCTCCTGCAGGCGGGCGAATACAACGTGGCGGAGTGCGAGCGCGGCATCGTCTACATCGACGAAATCGACAAGATCGCGCGCAAATCGGACAATCCGTCGATCACGCGCGATGTCTCCGGCGAGGGCGTCCAGCAGGCGCTGCTCAAGATCCTCGAGGGGACGGTGGCGTCCGTGCCTCCGCAGGGCGGGCGCAAGCATCCGCAGCAGGAGTACATCCAGATCGACACGCGGAATATTCTCTTCATCTGCGGCGGCGCCTTCGATGGCCTCGAGGAGATCATCCAGGAACGGCAGGGGCGTCGGCAGATCGGCTTCCGCGATGACTTCATCGCTGAGAGCGTGGCGCCGAACGATGAGGATAACCTCCTCGCCTGCGTCGAACCCGAAGACATGCTCCGCTACGGGCTGATCCCCGAACTCGTCGGCCGGCTACCGGTGCTCGTTGCGCTGCACGATCTCGACGAGGATGCGCTGGTGGAGATCCTGCAGCGCCCGAAGAACGCGTTGCTCAAGCAGTACACGAAGATGTTCGAACTCGAGGGTGTGGGTCTCACGCTCGACCCGGAGGCGCTGCGCGCGATCGCGCGCAAGACGATCGACCGCGGGACGGGCGCCCGCGGACTGAGGGCCGTGATGGAATCCATCATGCTCGACGTGATGTTCGACCTGCCGGGTCGCATGGACATCCGCGAGGTCGTCGTCACGCGGGAAACCGTCGAAGAGAGCAACCAGCCGCTCCTCATCCTGGAGCCCGGGGCCAAGCGCAGGGAGGCGTAGAGGGTCCGTGCCGCCGGCCGACAGGGTCGCGCGCGTCAGGACGGCCGAGTTCGTCGGCGCGGTCGGCGCGGCCGGCCAGAAGCCGCCGCGCGACCTCCCCCAGATCGCGATCGCCGGGCGCTCGAACGTCGGAAAGTCCTCGCTGCTCAACCGGCTCGTGGGGCGGAAGAGCCTCGCGCGAACCTCGAAGCAGCCCGGGCGCACGCGCGAGATCAACTTCTTCCTCGTCAACGACCGGTATCTGCTCGTCGATCTGCCGGGCTATGGGTTCGCGAAGGCGCCGAAGACGGTGCGGAGAAGGTGGGGACGGCTGATCGACGAGTATCTGCGCCGGACGCCGAAGCTGCTTGGACTCGTGCTGCTCGTGGACGCGCGCCGCGGACTCATGGACGACGATGAGCGGATGATCGCGTTCCTGGGGGCGACCGGGACGCCGACGCTCTTCGCGCTCACGAAGACGGACAAGCTGAACCGGTCCGGGCGACGGCGGGCGACGGAGAAGCTGCGCGAGGCGCTCGAACTCGATGCGGACCAGCTGGTCGAGACGTCCGCGCGCACCGGCGCCGGGATCGACACGCTGCGGGAGAGCATCGCCGCCCTCCTTGCCGAGGCGGAGACCGGCTAACCACCCGAACAGCGCGCACGTTGTGGCCACGGGCCAGGGCGGAGAGGAGACGCGATGAGAAAGCTCATCATCGGACTGCTCGGGCTCTTTCGGCGCCTTTCGCTCGCGGCGCGGAGGCTGCGGGGCCGGACGCCCGCGGACGTCGCCGCGCAGCGCGTGGTCAGCGGCAAGGCCTGGGACGAATTCTGCGACACGCTGAAGTCGGCAGGGGCCGCGCTGACCTTCCCCGGCGCGCCGCGCGACCCGTTCAACCAGGCGGAGGGCTACCGGTATCTCAGCCGGCTGGCCCGCGGGGGGCTCATGGCCTTCGTGGAACACGCCGACCCCCGCGCGCCCGTGCTGCACCGCGTGGCCCACGAGACGGTGAAGCTGGGCAGCGACAACCCGGACAACTATTACCAGACGGCCGCCATTCACGGCGACTTCGAGTACCGAATCTCCGGGCTGCGCAACACCGTGACGTACCTCGGCTTCGGGACGCAGGCCGGCCACTACGGACAGAGCGGAGGCCTGCCCCCGACCGGCTACATCGAGGCGGGCGAGATCGAGATCGGCGAGGATGGGACCTTCGAACTCGTCGTCAGCCGCCGGCGCCACGACGGAAACTGGCTCCCGATGACGGCGGAGAGCCGCACATTGATCGTGCGCCAGACCTTCCTCGACCGGGAGACCGAGGCGCCGGCCGACCTTCACATCGAGCGCATCGGGTGCGCGGAGGAAGAGAAGCGACCCCGCCCGCTCACGCCGGAGCAGATCGACGAGGGACTGAGGTCCGCGGGCACGCTGGTGGCAGGGGCGGCGATGCTGTTCGCGAACTGGGCGCGGGGCTTCCGGAAACACTCGAACACGCTGCCCATGTTCGATCCGGACGTGTCGCTCCAGGCGGGCGGCGACCCGAATATCGTCTACTATCACAGTCATTGGGCCGTGGCCGACGACGAAGCGCTCCTCATCGAAGCGGTGCCGCCCGAGTGCGAGCACTGGAACTTCCAACTGAACAACTACTGGATGGAGTCGCTGGACTACCGCTACCACACCATCCACACGAACAAACACCTGGCGCACCACGAGAAGGACGGTTCCGTACGCCTCGTCGTCTCCCACGTGGATCCCGGGCTCCCGAACTGGCTGGAAACGGCAGGCCACACGTCGGGGACGATGTGTTTCCGGTGGATACGGGCGGTGGAGCACCCGCAGCCGCGAACGCGGCTCGTGAAGCTGTCGGAGCTGCGCGCGCTCCGCGAGGCTTAGCGGCCCGGTGCGGACCTCGACGGAGTACCGCAGGCCGTACCGCCCCCTGTCTGTGTCCCTCTTCAACCGGGTGGGGCGGGCGGCCCTGAGGTTTGGCTTCGGCGGTTCGCTGGACGTCGACCGCATGATCGCCGCCGCGAGGCGACGGACGGGACTGTCCGACTTCGGCGACGAGTGGTTCCTGGAGCCCCTCGAGGTGCTCGTCGAATCGATCAACGCGGAGGCTCGACTGACGCCGCTCGGTACGGCGATTCAGCGCGCGCGGATCGTATCTGCCCTGGCGATTCGGCTGCGCGCGGAGCGGTTGCTTCGGGAGCACCCGGAGATTCTCGACGTGGACCTGGGGCGAATCCTCCTCATCGCGGGACTGCAGCGCACCGCGACGACGATGTTGCACCGGTTGCTTGCGGCGGATCCGGGCACTCGCGCCCTGAGTGCATGGGAAGTCCTCAGTCCCGTACCTCTCAAGCGCGAGGGGACGAGGGCTCCGCGGCGCCGCATGCGGCAGGCGAAACGGGCCGCGCGGGCGATCGGGTTCCTGGCGCCCGATTTCCGCGCCGTCCACCCCATGGCCTGGGACGCGCCGGAGGAGGATGTCCTGCTGCTCGATCTCTCGTTCATGAGCCAGGCGCCGGAAGCGGCGATGCACGTGCCGAGCTATTCGCGCTGGCTCGAAGCCCGGGACCACACGAAGTGCTACGCGTACCTGTTCACGATGTTGAAGATCCTGCACTGGCAGCGGCCGGGCGACCGCTGGGTGCTGAAGACGCCGCACCACATGGAATACCTCGACGTCATCCTCGATGTCTTCCCCGACGTGTGCGTCATCCAGACGCATCGCGACCCGAAGAGGTCGGTGCCGTCGTTCTGCAGCATGGTGGCGCACGGACGCGGCATCTTCAGCGACCATGTGGATCCGGTGGAGATCGGGGCGCACTGGATGAGGAAGATCCGCCGGATGATGGAGCGCTCCATGACCGTGCGGCGAGGCGCGGACGAAGGCGTGTTCATCGATGTATCGTTCTACGACCTGATCGCGGACTCGCTCGGCGAGTTGCGCAGGATCTACGGGGCCGCGGGAATCGAGTTCACGGAGGAGGCCGCGGCCGCCGCAAGAGCCGTTTCCGAGCGAAGCGGGAAGGACAGCCTCGGGAGGCACGTCTACTCGCCGGCCAGCTTCGGTCTGGACGGCGAGACCATGGACGGACACTCCGCTGCCTACCGGCGCGAATACCGGATACCGGACGAGGTCGTCACGTGAAATACAACCGGAAGCTGAGGGCATTTGCCAGCGGGGTCGTCGATCGTTTCTTCCAACGCCCCACGCTGAGCCCCGTCCCGGAGCGCGTCCGCCTCGACGGAAGGGTTTGCCTGATCACCGGGGCCAACCGGGGGCTCGGCAAAGCAGTGGCGATCGACCTGGCGAGCCGCGGCGCCGAAGTGCTCATGGCCTGCCGCGGCGGACACCCCGACGCGGGGGAGGACGTCAGGCGGCTCGCGGGTTCCGACACGGTCGACATGCTTCGCGTCGATCTCGCGGACCTCGACTCGGTGCATGCGCTCTGCGACCGTCTCACGCGCGAGCGCCGGAGGGTGGACGTCCTCGTCCTCAACGCCGGCGTGATGCCGGCGAAGGCACGGAGGTCGGCCCAGGGTTACGAGTTGATGTTCGCGGTCCATTTCCTGGCCAACCGCGTACTCATCGACCGACTCCTGGCGGACGGCGTCGTACGGCCGGGCGGTCCCGGTGGAGAGACCCCCAGAATCGTCTTCATCGTGTCCGAGACGCATCGGGCCGCCGAGTCGATCAACTTCGGCAATTTCGGCGCCTTTACCGACTACGGCCTGAAGGACGGCTTGAAGTACTATGCGTTGAGCAAACTGCACCTGTGCACCTACGCGCAGGAGCTGTCGCGCCGGCTGAACCCGGAGGGAGAGGTGCGGATCGCCGTGAACTCGCTGTGCCCGGGGGCGGTCGACTCCGACCTCATGCGGGAGGCGCCGTGGTTTCTTAGACCCCTGCTCTACCCGGCGAAGCGCCTGCTCTTCGCGGCGCCCCGCAAGGCGGCGGCGCCCGTGACCCATGCGTGCTGCGCGGAGGACATGGGCCGGCGCAGCGGGGTCTATCTGCACCTGATGCGGGAGAAGGAGATGTCCGCGCCGGCCATGGACGCCGCCGCCGGAGCGCGCCTGTGGCGGGAGAGCGAGGCGCTGCTGGCGCGACACCCGCGAACCGGAGAAGGGGGTCCGCGCGGGTCGGCCCCGGGTGAATCGGAGTGAAACCGCAGCGGAAGGGCAGCGGCTTGTTGATCGCCCTGTTCAAAGGGCACGTGCGTTCGGAACCCGTGGAGATCGATGCGCCGATCGAACGGGTGTGGGACATCCTCACCGACTTCGAGCGCTACGGGGAATGGAACCGGTTCACGCCTTCGGTCGCCACGGACTTCGAGATCGGCTCGCCGGTCGAGCTTTACGTCCGGATGGGACCCTGGAGACTGAAGCAGGTCGAACGGATCGAGGCCGTCGAGCCGCCGCACCTCATCGCCTGGAGCACGACGATGGGCCACCGCTTCCTGATCTCGGCCCTGCGCGAGCAGCGGCTGGAAGCCATCGGAGCGGGGCGCTGCCGCTACCGGACGTGGGATGACTTCTCCGGCCTCCTCATCCCGCTCGTGATGCTGCTCTTCGGCGGGTTCGTGCGCCGCGGGTTCAACGACGTCGCGCGAGGGCTGAAAGCGCGTGCGGAGGCCGGCATCGCCGGGTGACGCGGCCCGCGCCAGTTGGGGCACGAGGGTGGCAGCCCGTGGCTGCTAATGTTCGATGCCGTACTTGCGGATCTTGCGGTAGATGGTGCGCTCGCCGATGCCGAGAGCCTCCGCGGCCCTGCGCCGGTTGCCCCCGGCCTGGCGGAGCACGGCGATGATCGCCGCGCGCTCAATCTCCTCCATCGTCATCCCGGGCCGGATCGCGATCATGTCCGCCTCCTCCGGGTCGGGGCCGTCCCCGGTCGCTGAGGCGACGTCGGCGCCGGCCGCATCGATCGCCTCGACCGCGTCGGTGATGTCGATCTCGATCGCATCCTCGATGTCCTCCGCCGCTCCGCGCGGGGCGGGGCCCGGAGGGAGTTGGCGAGCGCCCGACCTGTAGGCCTCGAACTCCCGCTTGAGGTCATCGATGTCCACCTTGAGGTCGACGAGGGTGCGGAAGACGAACGCGAGTTGCGGTGAACTCGGGATGGCTCCGGCGCCCGCGTCGACCGAAGGCGCGATGCGCGCCGGAGACGGCACGAGGCTCACGCCGCCCGACCGGATCTCGGGCGGGATGTCTTCGGGACGGATGACGGAACCGGGCGCGAGCACGACCATGGACTCGATCAGGTTGCGGAGTTCCCGGACGTTTCCCGGCCAGTCGTAGTCGAGGAGGATCTGGAGCGCCGCGGGCGCGAGTCCGCGGAATTCCCCGTCGTGCTGGCGGCTGAACTCCGAGATGAAGCGGCGGATGAGCACGGGGATGTCGCGGCGCCGCTCGCGGAGCGGGGGGACGTGGACGTTGAGGACGTTGAGCCGGTAGTACAGGTCGCGGCGGAACTCCCCGGTCTCGACCGCCTGTCTGAGGTCGCGGTTCGTGGCGGCGACGACGCGCACGCTGACCTGGATTTCGTGGTCCCCGCCCACCCGCATGAAGCGGCGACTCTCGAGGACCCTCAGAAGACGCGTCTGGGTGGGGAGCGGCATCTCCGCGATCTCGTCGAGGAGGAGCGTGCCCCCGTCGGCGAGTTCGAACATCCCCCGCCGCAACGACGTCGCTCCGGTGAAGGCGCCCTTCTCGTGCCCGAACAATTCGGATTCGAGCAGCGACTCCGGGAGGGCGGCGCAGTTCACGGCTATGAAGGCCTTGGCGCGCCTCGGGGACAGCCGGTGAAAGGCGCGCGCCACGAGTTCCTTTCCGGTGCCGCTCTCACCCGTAAGGAGAACCGTGCTCATCACGGGGGCGATCATGTGCACCCGCTCGAGGATCTCGCGCACGGCCTCGGTGCGCCCGATGATCCCGGTCTGTCGCTGGAGGTCGTAGCGGTCGAGGTGCGTCTGCAGGACGACCCGCATCTCGTCGGGATCGAAGGGAAGCGAGAGCGCCTCGTCGAGATCGAACGACCGCGCCAGGTGCCGGCGCGCGTCCGGGTGGGCCTCCTCCGTGAGTCCGAGCACGGGAGGGCGCGGAATCTCCGCCTCGAACAGTCCGCGCATCGCGGTGGCGCGCGATTCGCCGGGAGGGCCCGTGAGGACGAGGGCGACCTCGGCCGCCCCGCCCAGCCGTCCGTCGAGTTCGCGCGCGGACTCCACGAACTCGACCTCGTGCCCGTCGGCCTGCACGGCTTGGCGGACGGCGATGGCAGCTTCGACCGCGCGACCGTCGACGAAGACGCGGGCCATCAGCCGCCCGGCGAGGCGTGCACGGTCTCGCCGCGCAGCAGATCGACCGCGTGGTCGATCACGGACTCGAGCGCGGCTAGGCCATCGGAGACGCCGCCGGGGCTCCCGGGCAGATTGATGACGAGCGTCTCGCCGCGGATTCCCGCCAGCCCGCGACCGAGCGCGGCGTACGGCGTGGACCCGGCGCCGGCGCGGCGCAGCATCTCGGCGATCCCCGGCGCGTGGCGCTCGAGGACGGTGCGCGTCGCCTCGGGCGTCACGTCGCGGGCCGCAAGCCCGATGCCGCCGGTGGTAAGGACGACATCGACCCCCCGTACATCGCACCAGTGCAGGAGATGGGAGGCAATCGCGTCTCTGTCGCGGGGCACGACATCCGCGCCGGACAGCGAGTAGGCACGCCCCCGAATCCACTTCCTGATGAGGTCTCCGGAGCCGTCTTCCCGCTCGCCGGCGTGCACGGCATCGGAGATGGTCATGACGGCGATCCGCGGCGCGATCCGGTGCAGCGAGCCGCGCGGATAGAAGGGCGGGCGGACGACCTCGGCCGCGATCGCCTTCCCCCGGATCATGATTTCAACCGCGTCGCCGAACCCGGCGGCCACCGGCAGGTAAGCGGTCGCGATCCCGTGCCCCATGGAAGGACTCACGGTGCCGCTGCGGACGACGGCGACGGCCTCCCCCTCGAACCGGACGTCGTAGCCCGGCCGCGGGAAGCCCCGCTCAAGCAATCTCAGGAAGCGCAGCTTGCGGGTGAGGCCGGCGGCACGCTGCGCGGCGAGGGCCTCCGCGCCCACGAAGTCGCCCTTGCCGTGCTTCACGAGCCATCCGAGCCCGGCCTCGAGCGCGGTCGTCTCGTCGTCCACGTCGTTGCCGTAGAGCGCGTAGCCCATCTCGAGCCGCAGCGAGTCGCGAGCTCCCAGGCCCGTGGGGACGGCGCCGGCCTGGACGAGCGCCCGCCACGTCGGCACCGCGCACGCATTCGGCATGTAGAGTTCGAAACCGATCTCCCCCGTGTATCCGGTCCGGCTGATGACGCACGGCGCACCCGCAACGTCCCCGTGCACGAAGCGGTAGTACCCGATCTCCGCCAGCGGCTGGTCGGTCAGCGGCGCCAGGGTCACTTCCGCCAACGGACCCTGGAGGGCGAGGAGGGCGATCTCGTCGCTCTCGTCCGTCATCTCCACGTCGAAGTCCTGCGCGAGCCCGCTCAGGTGGGCCCAGTCCTTGGCCATGTTGGCCGCGTTCACGACGAGCCGGTAATCCGCCTCGCCCATGCAGTAGACGATGAGGTCGTCGATGACGCCGCCGGTCTCGTGGCACATCGCGCTGTACTGGGCGTCTCCCGGCTCCAGGCGCGAGGGGTCGTTCGTGGTCGCGTAGGCCACGAACGCCTGCGCGTCTCCTCCGCGGACGCGGAACTCTCCCATGTGGGAGACGTCGAACAGGCCCGCCTTCTCGCGCACGGCATGGTGTTCGGCCCTGATGCCGGTCGGATATTGGACGGGCATCGCGTAGCCGGCGAAGGGGACGATCTTCCCGCCCAGCCGGACGTGTTCTTCGAACAGCGGAGTTTCTTTCAGGTCCTTCACGAGGCCGCTCCCATGAGCATGGTGAGGATCGCCTTCTGCGAGTGGAGCCGGTTCTCCGCCTCGTCCCACACGCGCGACGCGGGCCCGTCGATGACTTCGGCGGCAACTTCCTCGCCGCGGTGCGCCGGCAGGCAGTGGAGGAAGATCGCATCGGCGGCGGCGCGGGCCATGATCTCCGCGCCGACATGGTATCCCTCGAAGGCGCGCGCGCGTTCCGCGGCCTCCTCCTCCTGTCCCATCGAGGCCCACACGTCCGTCGTCACGACGTGCGCCCCTTCGGCAGCCTCCGCGGGCGCCCGGAAGAGATCCACCCGTGTCGCGCGACCCGCGGCGGCGAGGATTGCGGGGTCCGGATCGTAGCCCTCCGGGCAAGCGAGACGAAGCCGGAAGCCGAGCTTCGCGGCCGCGTTCAACCACGAGTTCGCGACGTTGTTGCCATCGCCGATCCAGGCGACGGTCCGTCCCGACAGGTCGGGCCCGAACTCGGCGCGCGCGGTCTGCAGGTCCGCCATGATCTGGCAGGGGTGCAGCAGGTCCGTGAGCCCGTTGATGACGGGAATCGAACCGTGCTCGGCCAGCGCCTCGACGTCGGCCTGCGCGAACGTCCGGATCATGATCCCGTGCACGTAGCGCGACAGGACCCGGGCCGTATCGGCGAGCGGTTCCCCGCGCCCGATCTGGATGTCGCGCGCGGAGAGGAAGAGCGCCTGCCCGCCCAGTTGGTGCGTCCCCACCTGGAAGGACACGCGGGTGCGGGTCGAACTCTTGGTGAAGATCATGGCGAGCGTCTTCCCGGCGAGGGGACGGCCCGCCGCGTCGGGGTCGGCCTTGAGGCGATCCGCGAGATCGAGCGCCTCGCGCAGCCGCTCGGGCGACCAGTCGGCGATCGAGAGAAAGTGTCGGGTCCGGTCCATGGCTTCGTGAGTCCTCGGGTCTCCGCTTACAGGATATACCGTCGCAGGTCTTCGTCGTCCGCGATGCGCGACAGGCGATCCCGCACGAAGTCCGCGTCGACGGTGATCGTCTCGTTCGCCCGCGCCTCCGGCAGATCGAAGAGGATCTTCTCCAGGAGCGTGCTGAGCACCGTGTGGAGGCGCCGGGCGCCGATGTTCTCCGTCCTTTCGTTCACGTGGCTCGCGATGCGGGCGATTTCGCGGACCGCGCCTTCCTCGAATTCGAGCCGGACGGACTCGGTCTCCACGAGTGCCTGGTACTGCGCGAGGAGGGCGTAGCGAGGCTCCTGGAGGATGCGCGTGAACGCCTCCGCGTCCAGGCTCTCGAGTTCCACGCGGATCGGGAACCGGCCCTGGAGTTCGGGGATCAGGTCCGAGGGCTTCGCGATGTGGAAGGCCCCGGCGGCGATGAACAGGATGTGGTCGGTGCGGACCATCCCGTGCCGCGTCTGGACGGTGGACCCCTCGACGATGGGCAGGAGGTCGCGCTGCACACCCTCGCGCGACACGTCGGGGCCGGCGCCTCCGTGCTTTCCGGCGACCTTGTCGATCTCGTCGAGGAAGACGATCCCCATGCTCTCGGTCCGGCGGAGCGCCTGTTCCGTGACCTCCTCCATGTCGACCAGGTTCGCGAGTTCCTCGGAGCGCAGGATCCGGCGCGCGTCCGCTACCGAGACCCGGCGGCGGCGCGTTTTCTTCGGCAGAACCCCCTTGAGGACCTCCCCGACGTTGAAATCCAGGCTCTCCATGCCGCCCCCCACATCCAGCATCGGGACCGCGCTCTCGCTGACCTCGACTTCGACCTCCCGCTCGTCGAGCATGCCGTCGCGCAGGAGTCCGCGGAGCTTCTCCCGCGTGCGCTGCTTGCGCTGCTCGGAGGGCTCGTCGGAGCGGGTTTCGGATGCCTGTCCCGCGAGCGACACGACGAACTGCCGCTGTTCGCCCCGACCGGAACCGGCTGCGGGCTCGCCCTCCGCTACGGGAGGAAGAAGAAGATCCAGGAGGCGCTCCTCGACTCGTCGGTCGGCGATCTCTCCGTGACGGGCCTCCTGCTCCTCGCGAACGAGCTTGATCGCAATCTCGAGGAGATCCCGGATCATCGATTCCACATCGCGGCCGACGTAGCCCACTTCGGTGAACTTCGAGGCTTCGACCTTGATGAACGGAGCCCCGGCGAGCCGCGAGAGGCGGCGGGCGATCTCGGTCTTCCCCACGCCGGTCGGGCCGATGAGGATGATGTTGTTGGGGAGGATCTCCTCGCGCATGCCCTCGTCGACGTTCTGCCGGCGCCAGCGGTTGCGGAGCGCGATCGCGACGGCCTTCTTCGCCTCGTCCTGTCCGATGATGTACTGGTCGAGTTCCTCGACGATCTGTCGCGGGGTGAGCGCCGCCGCGATGCCGGCGTCGCCGGGATCCGGGGCGGGACTGATATCGGTCTTCATGGCTCGTTTCCGTTGCCGTCGGCGTCCGCGAGTTCGAGCACCGTGATCTCGCGGTTCGTGTACACGCAGATCTCCGCCGCGATCTCGAGCGCCTGCCGGGCCACCTCGGCGGCGGTCAGATCCGTCCGGCGGGCGAGGGCCCGCGCGGCGGCGAGCGCGTGCGGCCCCCCGGAACCGAGCGCGAGAATGCCGTCATCCGGTTCGATGACCTCTCCCGTGCCCGCGATGAGCAGGCTCGTCTCCCGGTCGGCGACGGCGAGCAGCGCCTCCAGCCGCCGAAGATAGCGGTCGCTCCGCCACTCCTTCGCGAGTTCCACCGCCGCGCGTGTGAGGTGGCGGGGGTAGCGTTCGAGTTGCGCCTCGAACTTCTCGAACAGGGTGAGCGCATCGGCGACGCCGCCGGCGAAGCCCGCCAGGATCCGGCCGTCGCGCATGGTGCGGAGCTTGCTCGCCTTCGCCTTGACGACGGTCTCCCCCATGGTCACCTGGCCGTCACCCGCCATCGCGACCTCCCCTCCGACCCGAACGCAGAGGATCGTCGTGGCTCGTATCATGCTCTTCACTCTCCTCTCACTCTCCACCGCGCGGGTGGGCCCGGGAGTGTACGCGCTTGAGGCGGTCCACGGATGTGTGCGTGTAGATCCGGGTCGTGCTCAGACTCGCGTGTCCCAGCATCTCCTTCACCGAAACGAGGTCCGCGCCGCGATCGAGAAGGTGGGTCGCGAAGGAGTGGCGCAGCGAATGCGTGGTCAGCCGGTCGCCCTCCGCGACCCGCGCGAGCTGGGCCGTCACGTCGCGCTGGATCTGCCGCCGCGAGAGGCGGGTGCCGCGAACGGAGAGGAACGCGGCGCGGGAGGCGCTTTCCCCCCGTTTCCCGAAATAGGCGCCGAGCGCTTCCGAGGCGCGGCGGCCGAGAGGGACCACCCGCTCCTTCCCGCCCTTGCCGAGCGCTCGAACCTGCCCGGTGCGGCGGTCCACGGCGGTTACGTCGAGACCCTGCACCTCCGCCAGCCGCAGTCCGCACGAGTACAGCAACTCGAGGAGGGCCCAGCGACGGAGCGCCACCGCGGACCCGTCCCGTCGCGCCGCCTCGCCCGCGGAGTCGAGCAGCTCACGGGCGTCCTCTTCGCTCAGGAAGGAGGGCAGCGTCCGGTCGCGGCGGGGGGTACGGACGAGCCGGGCCGGGCTGGCTTCCACCCGGTCCGTGCGCCGGAGGAAGGCGAAGAAGGCGCGCACGGCGGCGAGCTTGCGGGCGATCGAGGAACGCTTCAGCCCGCGCGACTCCAGGTGTCCCATGAAGGAACGGATGGACAGGCGATGCACGTCCGCCCAGCCCCAGTCGTGCGTCCCCTCGTACGCGCTCACGAAGGCCTCGAACTGGCCGAGGTCGCGGCGGTATGCGGACACGGTGTTGGGGGACAGCCGGCGCTCGGAGCGGGCGTAGCGAAGGAAGTCGTCGACCCATGCGCGTCGAGCTCGCGCCCCCGCATCGGCGGGCGCGGACGTCCGGGTCATTTTCTCGACGACTTCTTGCGGGAGCCGCCGCGCCGCCCCCCCGCCTTTCGGGTCGCGTCGCGCTCCCTCCGCTTCTTCAGCAGGTCCAGCGCCACGTCCAGCGTGACCTCGTCGGGCTCCATCCCCCTGGGCAGCGACGCGTTCGTCTTGCCGTGTTTCACGTAGGGCCCGTAGCGACCTTTGAAGATCGCGATCGGCTCGCCGTCATCCGGGTGCGCGCCGACTTCCCGCAGCGGCGTGGCGCTCGCCCGGCGGCCGCGCGTCTTGGGTGCGGAGAGCAGCTCCATGGCGCGCTCGAAGGTGATCTCGAGCGGATCGTCGCTCTCCGTGAGCGAACGGTAGTCCGACTGGTGGACGACGTACGGGCCGTAGCGCCCGATGCCCACCTTCACCGGGTCGCCGCTCTCCGGGTGGGCGCCGAGCGGGGCGGGCATGGCGAGCAGTTTGAGCGCCGTCGCCAGCGACACATCCTCCGGCCGCATGTTCTTCGGGAGGGAGGCGCGTTTCGGCTTCTGCCCGTCCGCCCGCTCGCCCCGCTGTACGTAGGGACCGAAGCGCCCCTCCATGAGGTAGATGGCCTCGCCGGAATCGGGGTCCTCCCCGAGACGGTCCGGACCTTCCGCCCGCTTCCGCAGGAGGTCGATCGCCTGCTCCTCGCTGAGGTCGGCCGGGGCGACGTCGTCGGGGAGGGACGCGGTGAGCCGGTCGCCGTTCTTCTCGAGTTCGAGGAAGGGCCCGTAGCGGCCGATCCGCACGCGGGGAGTGAGGTCCTGGAGCCGCACGGTCGAGGCTTCGCGCGGGTCGATGGCCGCTTCGCGCTCGACGAGTCGCGCTTCGAGACCGTCTCCGCCGCTGTAGAAATCCCCGAGGTAGGCGCGCCAGTCCACATTGCCGCGAGCGATCTCGTCCAGCGCATCCTCCATCTCGGAGGTGAACCCGGTGTCGACGAGGTTCGGGAAGTGATCCTCGAGGAGGCCGGTCACCGCGAAGGCGATGAAGGTGGGGACGAGTTGCTTGTTCTGCCGTACGGCGTACCCTCGATCGACGACGGTCGAGATAATGGCGGCGTACGTGGAGGGACGCCCGATCCCGTCCGCCTCCAGTTCCTTCACGAGCGCCGCGTCCGTGAAGCGGGGGGGCGGCTTCGTCTCGTGCTTCCGGGTCTCCAGCTTGCGCTTCTCGAGCGTCTGACCCTCGCGCATGTCCGGGAGGACCGTCTCCTGGTTCTCCAGCGCCGCGTCCGGGTCGTCGGAGCCTTCGACGTAGGCGCGGAAGAAGCCGGGGAACTCGATGACCTTCCCCGCGGCCCGGAAGCGCGCCTCCTCCGCATCCACCTGCACGGTCAGGTGCCGCAGCCGGGCATCGGCCATCTGCGTCGCGACCGCGCGTCTCCAGATCAGCTCGTAGAGCGCCTTCTGCCGGCCGGTGAGTCCGAGTTCATCCGCCGTCCGCATGTCGGTGCCGGCCGGGCGAATCGCCTCGTGGGCCTCCTGCGCCGAGCGGGACTTCGTCTTGTAGCGCCGTGGGGCCGGGCTCAGGTACTCCTTCCCGTACCGGGCCGCCACGCGGCTTCGGATCGCCGTGATCGCAGCCTCGGAGAGTGTGACGGAATCGGTCCTCATGTAAGTGATGCGGCCGGCCTCGTAGAGCGCCTGGGCGGTCCGCATCGTCTCCCGGGCCCCGAGGTTCAGCTTGCGGTTGGCCTCCTGCTGGAGGGTCGCCGTCGTGAACGGAGGATACGGGCTCCGCTTCGACCGCTTCTCCCGCAGGCTGACGACCGTGAAGGTGGCGTCGGCCAACCGCGCGCGGAGCGCCTCGGCGCGTTCCCGGTCCAGCAGGACCACCTTGCGGCCGGGCTTGAGGGCGCCGGTGCGCTCATCGAAATCCCGGCCCCGGGCGATCGCCACCCCGTCGAGGGCGGCGAGGTCGGCCGTGAAGGCGCCCCCGTCCGCGGCGAGGTGCGCGCGCAGGCGCCACCAGGCGCCGCTCCGGAAGGCGCGCCGTTCCCGCTCGCGCTCCACGAGCAGGCGGACGGCGACCGACTGCACGCGGCCGGCCGAGAGACCCGGCTTGATCTTCTTCCACAGGAGCGGGGAGACCCTGTACCCGACGAGACGATCCAGAATCCTGCGCGCCTGCTGGGCCTCGATGCGGGGGAGGTCGATCTCGCCCGGCTCCTTGAGCGCCTCGAGCACGGCGCTCTTCGTGATCTCGTTGAACGTGATGCGGTGGAACCGCTCCCGGAGCGACCGCTTCCGCTGGGTCAGGGCCTCGACGATGTGATAGGCGATCGCCTCGCCCTCCCGGTCGGGGTCCGTGGCGAGGAGGATGGAATCCGCCTTCGCCGCCGCCGCGCGCAGCTTGCGGAGGACGGGTTCCTTCCCCTCGATGGTGACGTACTCCGGCTCGAACCCCTTATCGACGTCGACGCCGAGGCCGCTTCTGGGGAGGTCCCGGACGTGTCCGACGGATGCCTGCACGCTGAATCCGGCCCCGAGATACGACTCCAGGGTGCGGGCCTTCGCCGGCGACTCCACGATGACGAGATTCACGGGCTGTCTCTCAACTCTCCTGTTGTCCTTCCG
The DNA here is from genome assembly GCA_026705295.1 of Candidatus Palauibacter australiensis. Taxonomy (NCBI): domain Bacteria; kingdom Pseudomonadati; phylum Gemmatimonadota; class Gemmatimonadia; order Candidatus Palauibacterales; family Candidatus Palauibacteraceae; genus Candidatus Palauibacter; species Candidatus Palauibacter australiensis. Next base: position 11,485 of record JAPPBA010000011.1, on the reverse strand, counting down.
TTGGTACTTCCGTCGGTCCTTCCCTGCCTCCCTGCCGGCCGGCGGCGAAATGCCGCAGACTCCTCAGCGCTACCTCCACGACATCTTCCGGTTCCCGGCCATCCGTCTCCAGCACCACTTCGGCCTCCGCGTAGGCGGCCTCCCGCGCCGCGAGCTGCGTGGCGAGCGCGGCCGCGGGGTCGGGTCCGGCCAGCAGAGGCCGGGACTCGGCGCCCTCGCGGGAGAGGCGATGGATCGCGGTCTCGGGGCGCACGCGCAACCAGACGCGTACCCGGCCGCCCGACGTGCGGTCGATGTCCCGGCGCGCCATCCACCCGCCCCCGGTCGCGACAACGACGTTTTTCTTTCGGGCCGCGCGGGCGGCGGCGGCGGCCTCGAGCCGCCGGAACTCGCCTTCCCCGCGGCGACGGAACATGCGGGAGATCGACTCGCCGGCGCGCGCTTCGATCTCGCGGTCCAGGTCGACGAACCGGTAGCCCAAATGTCGCGCGAGGATCGGGCCTATGGTGCTCTTCCCCGATCCGGAGAGACCGACGAGCCAGATCTTTCCGGGTACACTCGCCACGTCACTCCGCGTCCCCGATTCGGGCGAGGTAGCTCTCCACGTTGGACCGCATCTCGGCGAGGCTGTCGCCGCCGAACTTCTCGATCCACGCGTCCGCCAGCACCAGCGCCATCATCGCCTCCCCGACGATCCCGGCGGCCGGCACCGCGCACACGTCGCTGCGCTCGAGGACCGCCTTGGCGGGTTCTCCGGTCCGGGTGTCCACGCTGTCCAGGGGGCGGCGCAGCGAACTGAGCGGCTTCATCGCCACGCGGGCGACGATGTCGCCTCCCGTCGTCATTCCGCCTTCCAGGCCTCCCGCGTTGTTCCGCCGCCGCCGGTAGCCTCCGCTCCCGCGCCGCGCCGGATCCCGCTCGATCTCGTCGTGGACATCGGAACCCCGGTGACGCGCGGCTTCGAATCCCATCCCGATCTCGACACCCTTCATCGCGTGAATCGACATCATCGCGCCGCCGATGCGGCCGCCGAGGCGGGTCTCCCAGGTGACGTAGCTCCCGAGGCCCACGGGAACGCCGCGCGCGACGACCTCGAAAACGCCTCCCAGCGAGTCGCCGGCGCGACGGGCCGCATCGATCGCGTCGACCATCGCGGCGGTCGCATCGGGGTCGATGCAGCGTACGACCGACGCGTCGGCCACGGCGAGCAGGTCCTCCGGCAGCGGCAAGCCGGACGGCGCCTCCACCGGACCGATCGACACCACGTGACTCTCGACGCGCACGCCGAACTCGCCCAGCAGCCGCTTGGCGACGGCCCCGGCGGCGACCCGCGCGGCGGTCTCCCGCGCGCTTGCCCGCTCGAGGATGTCGCGCGCGTCCGTCCGCCCGTACTTCAGCATCCCCGCGAGGTCGGCGTGTCCCGGGCGCGGCAGGTACACCCGGCGCAGGAGTTCGTCGTCGTCCACCTCCGGCGCCTCGACCGCCATCGCCGCGCCCCAGTTCCTGAAGTCGCGGTTGGGGATCCGGACCGCGACCGGAGCCCCCAGCGTCTCCCCGAGGCGCACCCCGCCGAAGATCTCGCCCACATCCTTCTCGATCTTCATGCGGCCCCCGCGGCCGTGCCCGCCCTGCCGGCGCGCCAGCTCCCCCGCGATATCCTCGGGCGCGAGCGGCAATCCGGCGGGGATCCCTTCCAGCACGGCGACCACGGCCGGACCGTGCGTTTCGCCCGCCGTGGTCAACCTCAGACACCTCAGCATTTCGTCCTCATCGCGTGAACATCGCGTGGATCGCTCCTCATCGAACGGCCGTTCCAACGGCGGGAAAAGGATTCGCCGAGGGCGGGAGCCGCAACCTGCCGTCCCCTTATCGGCCCTCGGCCCGGCGACGGACGATGTGGGGCGTGACGAGGATGATGAGGTCCTGCTTCACTTCGTTCTCCTTGGTGCTCCGGAACAGATTTCCGATCAGCGGAAGGTTCATCAACCCGGGAATCCCGCTGTGGCTCCGGCTCACCTCGCTCAGCGTGAGTCCGCCGATCACAGCCGTCTCGCCGTCATCGAGCAACAGCGTCGTCTCACCGATCTGTTTCTCGAACACGAAGCCCACATCCGAGAGTCCGAGCTTCAGGCCGGAGCGTTCGGCCATCAGTTCCAGCCGGATCTGGTTGTTGTTCGTCACGTGCGGAACGACATCCAGAATGATCCCCGTGTCCTCGAAGTCGACGTTGACCCGCGCGGACTCGGTCTGGGCTCCCGGCTCCAGGACCCGGATCGGGGTGCGTTCGCCCACCTGGATCCTTGCGTGCGCGTGGTCCACGACCTGGATCGACGGCGCAGCCTGCACGTCCGACAACTGGTGGGACTCGAGCGCTTCGAGGAACGAAAAGAGGGAGAACTCGCCGAACGCCACGGCCGTCAGAATCTGGAGGGCGGGCCCGATCGGACGATCGTTCGCGTTCGCCAACGCCGCGACCGCCGAACCTCCCAGGCTCACGAGCGTTTCGTTCGTCCGCCGGACGAACCCCTGATCGACGGTCCCATCGCCGTCCACATCGACGAGTTGCGGCGGCGCATTGGGGTCGGGCACCGCGATGAGGTCATTGAGACCCTGCTCCACGACGCCGCCGTTCCGCTCCTTGAGGTCGTACACGATCCCCAGTTGCTGTACGTCCGTCCGATCGACGAAGACGATCTTCGCCTCGATCGCGACCTGCGGTAGCCGTCGGTCCAGCGCCGCGATGATCGTATCCATCCGCGCGACGACGGACGGTGCGTCGGTCACAATGACGGTGTTGCTGCCCGAGAACGAAACGACCTGGCCGCGGTTGGGCGTGGCCAGGTGTCGGAGCGTCTCGGCCACCGAATCCGCCCGTGCGTAGTTGACCCGGATCACGCGCGTTTCGCTGAGCAGTTGATCCCGCGCCTGGAGGTTCTCCAGCCAGTCCACGACGATGATCCCGCTCTCGGTCCGGTGCCAGCCGAGGTTCTGGGCCGACAGGATCGCGTTGAGCGCCACGTCCCAGGGCTGGTCGCGGATATCGATGCCTCGAACGACGACGGAGGCGACGTCCCCGTTAGGGACGACGGAGATGTCGGCAAACTCGGAGAACCCGGCCAGGACGTCGAGCATGGAGGCGCTGTCGTACACCACCGACATGCGCGGCTCGGTCGTCGGCACGACGGACGGCGGCCCGGCAGCTCCCCGGACATCCGTCTCGGAAGGCTGCCGAACATCCGTTGTGGACCAGGCAGCAAAAGGCGGCCCGGGGTTCCGGAATGTCACGCGAATCGCTCCGGAGTCCGCGGTGACGTCGTAGACGACTTCCCGATCGAGGTCGAATACGAGTCGCACCGTCTCCGGCCGGAACTGGGTTGAGCGCATGCCGAGAACTCCGCCGCGGTCGATCCGGTCGTAGCGGCGGTGCGCCAGTCCCAGGTTCGCTCCCCTTATGTCCAGGAGCAGCCGCGGAGGATTGGTGAGCATCATGTGGCGGTGTGTGGCCGGTCCGCCGACGACCACCGTGATCTCGGTGTCCGTCCCCGCTGACGCGATCCTCACTTCCCGCATTTCGGCCGCGGGCCCCGCGGCGACCGCCATGGCGAAGGGAAGAATGATCCGCGAGATCATGTTCCCATCCCCCGTTCGCGCCGTACGCGCAACGTCTCGCGACGGCTGACCCCGAAGCTCGTGATCACGAAATCCACCTCCTCCGTACGGATTTGTACGACGCGGGCCGCGCCGATGTTGTCGCGTTCGCGGGCGCGGTATCGCCGGCCGGTCGTTCGATCGGTCAGAATCGCCACGCTGCCGAGCTGGGGGGTATAAAGCACGCCGACCAGTGCCAGGTCGCCGAAACGGGGCCCCGCCCGGGTGTCGAGGTGAAGCGGCTGGAACGGGTCGCGTCGGTCGAAGGCGGGGTAGGTGAAGACCTCGCGCTCGTAGATCGGCGGCCGGATCTGTGCCGCGACCTCCCATGACCCGGTCCCGCACGTCGCGGCGAGCACCACAACTGGAATCAGGCGATTCATCTTGCCTCCGGGGAAGCGCTGTCCTCGGGCGGAAGCACGAAGGTCTCAAGGCCGAAGCGGGCGTGAACGAGTTGCCGCCCCGAGTCGGCGATCCGGGAGGGTACGATTTCGTGGACCTCGGGCCGTACGAGGCGGGCGAAGCCGGCGATTCGCGTCAGCAGCGTGCCGACATCGTGGTAGGCCCCCTCGACCTGAAGCGTCCACCGTTGCCGCACGAAGTACCCGGTGGAGTCGGCCATGGGATCGGCGGGCAGGGCGTGGACGAGTTCGAGACCGAGCGACTGTGTCTCGGCCGCGATGGCCTCATAGATGGCCGCGACTTCACCCTCTCTCGGAACAAGCCGTTGCAGTTCTGCGAGTTGCCTTTCACCGAGCAGGAGCTCCTGGCGGATCGCATCCAGGTTGCCGTCACCCGGCCCGGCGAGGGCGTTGGCCCGCTCTGCCCGTTCGACCCGTTCCGCCAACGCGGCCAGTTCTGCCTTGCGCGGGTTCCAGAAGCGCAGCTGGAAGGCCGCCGCGCAGCCCAGCAGGAGCACGAGCCCGAGCACCCGGTACTGCGCGCGGGGATCCCTGGGAAGCACGGTCAGGTGGGCTCGACCCGCCACACGGCGGGGGCATGGTCAAACCGAAGAACGAGGGTGAAGGCCTGCCGAGCGCCCTGATCGGGATCGGACCCCTGCAACTGGCTTCCGATGATCTTCACATCGGCGATGTAGTCCGACATCCCCAGGCCACGGACGAACTCCGTGATCGCGAGCGGACTGCCCGCAACCCCCTGGAGTTCGACGGCAAGGTCGGGCGGCGCCGACAGTTGACGCAGAGAAGTCAGCCAGGCCGGGGGCGGGAGCGCGCGGCTGATTTCGTCCATCAGGTGCGGCCACGCGAAACGGTCGCGGTCCAGCTGTTCGACCAGCGCGACGCGCTCGCGGATCTCGCGAGACCTTTCGGTCAGACTGTCGCTTGCGGCCCGGAGTTCGGCGAGCCGCGCCGAGTCCGCCACGACCGCTTCAAGACGCGCCCCGAGCTCGACGGCTTCGGTCCGTTGCAACCACCACAGCGCGGCCGCGCCCGGCGGGATCGTCAACGCCGAAATCAGCAGCGCGACACCCCAAACGTCGATGCGGAGACCGCCCGCGGCGCTCCCGTCGGTCGGAAGCCCTTGCCGCGCGCGCTGAGATTCGGGCAGAAGGTTGATCTCGATCACGACGGTACCCGCGCTTCCACGCTCAGCCACCCCGGACCGGGGGCCGCAGAGCCAGCCCGACTGAGAGCATGAGCAGCGGCGCCACCGAGTCCAGATCGGTCCGGTCCGCGACGTCCGGCGCGACCTCGATGCGTTCGAATGCACTCGCGAGGCGCGTTTCGACGCCGGTTGTCTCTGCGAGGATCTCGACCAGTCCGGACGCCGTGGCCCCTCCCCCGCACAGGTACGCGCGCGCGATCCCCGGTCCCGTCTCTACGAACGCCCCCGCCCGGTCGATGCCGCGCGCGATCCGGAGGGCGCACTCGTCCAGTTCGTCGGCGGCCGGGGTGCCGATCGCCAGTTCCCGGGTCAGCAGGGGGAGTCCGTTTCGGAGCAGGTGTATGGCGGTGGAATGATCCCCGATGTCGACCAACACGGTCACATCCTTCATGGCGCCCGGATAGTTCGCCTCGAACGCGTTGCGAAGGGCCAGGGCTTCCACGTCGACGGCCGTGGGGTTGAGGTCCGCTCGCCGCAGGAGTGCGACCCGCGCCTCGACGACGTCGCGCTTCGCCGCCGCCAGCAGCACGGTCATCGTCGAGCCATCGCCGTGCGGATCGATGATCGCGAAGTCCAGTTCCACGTTCTTCATGTCGAAGGGGACGTGCTGCTCCGCTTCCCACGGCATCACGGCGCGGGCCTCCGCTTCATCCATCCGGTCGATCTCGATCACCTTGCTGAGGACATCGCGCCCGCCGATGCCGATGACGACATCGCGCGGCTTGATTCGCGCCCGCCTGAACATCGAGGAGAGCGTGTCGGCCACACGTTCCGGCTCCCGGATCGTCCCGCCGCGAACGGCGGCCGGCTCGTTCGGAGCGGTCGCGAGCGCGGTCAGGCGCGGCCTGTGCTCGCGATGCTCGATCACCGCGGCCTTATTGAAGCCGCTGCCGATATCGACTCCGACGGTCGCTTTCCGGCGCCGCAATCCGAATCCCTTCATGTCTAGTTGCGGAGCGACATCGCGTAGACGACTCGCCGACCCGCCGCACGCCCGTTTCGGCCGGTGGCCTTACCGGCCAGCCGGACTTCGCGCACGCGGGAGAGATCCCCGGTCGCTACGCGGGCCTGCGTCACGCCACTCGACAACCGGTACTCGAACGCCGCGCCGGGCTCGAGCGGGGACACGAACTCCTGGCCGTTGCGCCGGATGGACACGGTTCCCGATCCGGAATCGGGTCGGTGGATGGCGTAGGTGAGCCGCCCGTAGACGCGAGCGAGCGAGCCGGGCACGGGCATTGGGGCGGGGCCTCCGCTCCATCCGGTGGCGCGGCGGAACCACCGGGTCGACATCCGATTCGCACCATCCGCTCCGGCTGCCCGGCAAGCGGTCTCCGCCGCCGCCGAGACGCCGAAGACGGGCGTGAATCCGTCCGCGTAGCTCCAGGTCGCCGCGTACGGTCCGGAAGTCGCCGTGCCGCGCCACCCGGACTGAGGGTTCGGGGCGATGGAATCGTACACGAAGAGGTCGATCGAACCGTTCCCCGTGCCGCAAACGATCGCCCTCAACACGTCGACCCGGATGGACACCGTGTCGGGCGTCGCGAGGAGCAGATCGCCCGGCCCGGCGGCGCGGATCTCCGCTCCCAGCCCGTCGGACAGAGCGCGCGTGATCTGCGAGGCCTGGATCGCGTCCTCATTACGCAGATGGAAGGCGCTCTGACTCCCCAACAGGCCGATGAGCAAGCCGATGAGCAGGCCGGCGCCTGTCAGCGCCACGAGCATCTCGGCGAGTGTGAACCCTCCCTGACTGCGCGGCGGCACGGGGCGGCGCGGAGCGCTCATGGCGCAGCGGGCAGCGGGCGGAGCCGCGCGAGAACGACCTCGAATTCGGCCATCGGGGCCGGCGGCAGGGACACGGTCACGCGGGCGTGCTTGAGCCGCGGCGAGGGGTGGGTCACGTCGTGCGAGACGTCGAAGCGACGTCCACCGACATCGACGGTACTCGCGTGGGAGGTCGCCGCGGCGTGTCCGGCCCGGACGAGCGACTCCACGGCGTTTCGACCCGCGAGCGTGTGCTCCGTCGCCCACCCCGCCCGGAGCGCCTGCGAACCGATCCCGAGCACTACGGCCGCCGCTCCAAGGATCCCGACGGACGTCACGACGATGGCCAGCAGGACCTCGATCAGACTGAAGCCCGTGGTCTTCAATGTTGAAGAGGTTCCGCGCGAACCCGGCCTACGAAGTTCGAGACAAGCCGAATGCCGCGCTCGCCGCGATACAGGTAGACGTTACCGGGGGATCCGTGACCCCGGGCGTTGAATCGGAGAGTGGAGGGCCGCAGGCGGACCGAATCGATCCGGCCGAGGGCGCGGCCCCCGAGGTCGACGCGAGACAGCAACGACCCTCCACTCACCGATACTTCGAGCCGGGTCCCCGTGAGCGTCACCGTAGTCGGCGCATGAGTCGCCACGGCGTGGAGGCGGGCCAGCGTGAGCTGCGACTCCGCGACCCGGGCGGCTCGCGTCAGGCTGAAGCGATCGAGGGGCTGGCGGGAGACGATGAAGGTCGCGGCCAATCCGGCGATCGCCAGCGCGACCGCGACCTCCACCAGACTGAACCCGCTCCGCCCTGTTCCGCCATGCTGCACGGGGTGCTCCCTTCCTCGAATGAGTTTCCGATTCTCTCCGTAAGCATCGTCCCCCGCGTCAACGGCGCATCAACGGCCGGCGTCCGGGCTAGCAATCCGTGCCCTCGACGATCTGTCCGACGGCTTCATCGGCGTTCCCGGAGGACGAATTGACGCACCAGGTGTTCGGCGAGGACGCGTGTTTCGCCGTGATCTTGTAGCCGTCCGTATAGGCCGTCACCGTCAGCGCGATGTTCGTGCTGGCCTGGAAATCGCGAGTCCCATCGCCATCCAGGTCCGCCCCTCCGCCGGCGGCCACGCTGACCGCGGCATACGCCTGGCTGGTGAAGAAGTGCGCCTCCTCGGCCGTCATCATGTTGCGAATGTCGCTCTGCGCGGCGGCATCGAACGCCTTTTCCTTCGTACTCGTGAACTGCGGAATCGCGATCGCCGCGAGAATGCCGATGATCACGACCACGATCAGCAGTTCGATCAGCGTGAACCCCTCTGCGCCACTCCTCGTCGTTCTTCTCATCCCTCTCCTCACTTCCGCCCGGGTTGGATCTTCGGCAGCACCTCCGGTGGGGCTGCGCGGGCCGCGGTTCCGGCGGAGCGCCGGCGACCGCGGACGGTTACCCCAAGTTTAGGGACCGTCCAGCAACGGGGTCTCAACGCCCCAGTCCGGCGGTTCATCGAAGCCGGTGGCGGCATGGATTCGGCCACGCCGGACCGACAGGGTCAGCGAATGCACCCGTCCGGCACCGTCACGCAACGGTCGACGGATATCGTCCGTTCCGACCGATGGCTCGGGACGCGGCAACCCGAGCGCGCGCAACGCCTCCGGCACGGTATCGAACCCCTCCGCGAAGGCGGCCGTCCACGACCGGACGAGTGCCGGACCACCGACCCGGTCCGGCCTGATCCGCAGACGCAACGTCCAGTTCGGAGCCTCGAAGCGCAGCCACCGGTCGCCACCGGACCGCCGATCCGCCACCGCGCGTCCGTACCGCTCAAAGGCGGCATCGACCGACTGGCCCAGGAGGTCCCGCACGCAGGGAGCTCTCCCGCGGCGGATCGCGTCTTCGTCGTTTGTATTCGGGGACATGCGGCAAGAAGAGGAACGAGCGGGAACCCCGCAAGCCGCGAGCAGCCGCCGCCCGCGAGATCGCCGGCCGCGTCACTGGATCGCGTTGATGAGTTCGAAGATGGGGAGGTACATGGCGATGATCATCCCGCCGACGAGACCCCCGAGGATCACGATCAGAACGGGCTCCAGTATCCTCAGCAGACTCTCGGCGCCGGCATCGACTTCGTCATCGTAGAAGTCGGCGATCCGGGACAGCATCCCGTCGAGATCTCCGGTTTCTTCTCCGACGTGGATCATTCGGGCCACCATGGGCGGGAAGGCCCGGGTTTCGCGCAGGGGCCGCGCGATGGAGTCACCCCGCCGGATCGCGACGCGACTCGCCTGTATCGCATCCTCGATCACGCGGTTCCCCGCGGTCCGCGCCGTGATCTCGAGCCCCTCGAGAATCGGAACGCCCGACGAGAGCAGCGTTCCCAGGGTCCGCGTGACGCGGGACACCGCGGCCTTCCGAATCAGCGGGCCGAGAACCGGCAGTTGCAGCAGCATACGGTCGACATGCAGCCGGCCCGCGTCCGTGGCGACCCAGCGGCGCAGGATCAATGCCGCGCCGCCCGCCGCGGCGAGCAGCGCCCACCACCAGCTCTGGACGATCCCGGAAAGGCCGATGACCACGCGTGTCGGGAGAGGGAGCGTCGCATTGAAGCTCGCGAAGACCGTCTCGAAGGTCGGGATCACGAAGAGAAGGAGCGTCGCAACGACCGCGATGGCCACCGCGAGAACGACGGCCGGATAGAGCATGGCGCCCCTCACTTTTCGACGGATCTGTTCACTCTTTTCCAGGAAGGTGGCGAGGCGCTCGAGAATCCCGTCCAGCCTGCTCCCGGATTCGCCCGCATGGACCATGTTCACGTAGAGCTGGGCGAAAATGCGGGGGTGCCTGCCGAGCGCGCCGGCGAGGGTGTTTCCAGCCTCCACATCGCGAAGCGTGTCGCGGGCCACCTGCCGAAGCGCGGAGTTCTCCGCCTGGAGCGCGAGGGTCTCCAGTGTCCGGGTGAGCGGCAACCCGGCGCTGATCATCACGGAGAATTGCCGCGTGAAGAGTACGAGATCACGCGTTTTCACCCGTGCCGCCGGTGCGACGATTCGGCGCCTCGCGCGCCGGACCAGGTTCGCCGCGGCGGACCTCACGGGCTCCCGGCCGGGAGAGAGGTGGACCGACCGCCAGCCCCCACATCATCCACCCCGCGCCATCGCCGGCGGCCGGTCGCTACCGCTCTCCTCACGTACGTCGCGTCAACGCCGTTCACCGCGCGGATCCATCGGGCGCGGACGTCCTCGCCATGCGACGGAACTCGGCGGGATCGGAGGTGATCCGAAGACATTCCTCGAAGTCCACCTGCCGCCGGACATAGAGCCGGTGGAGCGCATCGTTGAGCGTCCGCATGCCGAACCTGCGCGCGGCCTGCATCGCGGAGTGGATCTGATGGACCTTCGCCTCGCGGATCAAAGCGCGGACGGCAGGCGTCGCGACCAGGATCTCGCAGGCGACGACACGTCCGCCGCCCTGGGCGCGGCGAAGGAGCGTCTGCGTGATGACGCCCTCGAATACGTGGGCAAACTGTGCGCGCACCTGCTCCTGCCGGTGGGAGGGGAAGGCATCGATGATCCGGTGGATGGATTCCGCCGCGGAACGCGTATGCAGCGTCCCGAGCGCCAGGTGCCCCGTCTCCGCGACCGTGAGCGCGGCTTGAATCGTCTCGGGATCCCGCAACTCTCCAATGAGAATCACGTCCGGGTCCTGGCGCAGGGCGTAGCGCAGCGCGCTGGCGAAGTCGGGCGTGTCCTGCCCGATCTCGCGCTGGTTCACGATGCAGCGCTTGTGCGAATGTACGAATTCGATCGGATCCTCGATCGTCACGATGTGGCCCGCGCGAGCCGCGTTGATGCGGTCCACCATCGCCGCCAGCGTCGTCGATTTGCCCGAGCCGGTGGGCCCCGTCACCAGCACGAGCCCGCGCGGCTTGTCCGCCAGCCGACCGATGATCGACGGTACGCCGAGTTGGCGCAGGCTCGGGATCTCGACCGGCACGCGGCGGATGGCGCACGCCACGCTCCCTCGCTGCCGGAACAGGTTCGCGCGAAAGCGGGAGAGGCCGGGGATCGCGAAACCGAAATCGAAGTCCGACTCGCCCGCGAAGCGCTCGCGTTGTTCCTCCGAGAGCATCGAACGGCCCAGAGCCTCGGTATCCTCCGGATCCAGCGCGCCCTCCGCGCGACTGTTCGTGAGGTTGCCGTCGATCCGCAGCTTCGGGCGTTCACCCGCCGTAAGGTGCAGGTCGGACGCTCCCCGTTCGACCATCTCGCTCAGCAGTTCAACCAGACGTGCGTCCATCCGGCCCGGCCTACGCCGGCGTCTCCCTGAGCACGTCTTCGAGCGTCGCGATCCCCCTTTTCGCCTTGGCGAACCCGTCCTGCCGCAGGGTGATCATCCCCTCCCTGACGGCGCAGCGCTCGATCTCCTCAGAGGAGGCGCCCGCCAGGACGAGCCGGCGGAT
>JAPPBA010000010.1 GCA_026705295.1 Candidatus Palauibacter australiensis | reverse complement strand
TATGAAGGCGTCGACGAACGAGTGCGTGAGCACCTGGTCGACGAGGAGATCACGAGACCTACCACCGGGATCCATCGGCGGCCTCCGGCACGACGCGCGAGGCCGACGGAGGCATGACCCACGGGGCGCGCACCCGGAACGATGGCGTCGCCTCGGTCCACGACCGTGAGTCCGAAGCTCCGACGGCACCTGTCCCGGACGGCGCCCCCCTGGCATTGCTGCAGGAGATCGCCTTCGCACCGTCCGGCGGCGCGGCCTCTCGCGAACGAACCTTCATCGCGGATTGGCGACCGCACCCGTTTCGGCTCGCCGGCCTGCCGGATGTCGAACCCGACTCCGGGTCCGGCCGCATCCGTCTCCGTCTCGAGTCCGAACCGGGCCTCCCCCGCCTTGAGAAGACGCTGGAGATTCGGGGCGACGGCAGGATCGAAGCGACGCTCGACTGGAGCGCGGCGGACCTCCCCAAAGGTAGCCTGATCGCCACCCGGCTGTCGCTCGCACACCCGCTGCGAGTCGAGCCGATGGTGATCGAGGGCGAGTCACGTACGCCTCGGGAGTCGCGCACGCGGATTGTCACGCTGGCGCGATCCGAGCGAGGGTTCGAGGAAATCGATCAGGGGGAACTCGTCGAACTCGCCTGGCCGGCCGCGGCCGCGGGTGCCGGCGTCCGCCTGAATCCCGAGCGCGATCCCTGCGCCGCCGGAGGCGCGGGATGACGGGGGGCGGACGCTCCGCACGTCGCCCGGGCTGGGCGGTCCTGCTCCTCCCGGCCATTGCCGCCGCCTGCGGAGAGGCCGACACCGTCGCGCCCGCCGAGACCGGCCCGGCGTCCATCGTCGTCCTGGCGGGGGCGGACCAGCGAGGCGTCCCCGGGCGCCCGCCGGCCGAAGCGATCGCGGTCCGCGTCCTCGACGGCGACGGACGCCCCGTTCCCGGCGCCGCCGTCACGTTTCAGCCCGGTGCCGGCCACGGGATCGCGGACCCGACTTCGACGACGGCGGACGTCGCCGGCGAGGCGGCGACGTCGTGGACGCTCGGGGCCACGCCCGGCCCGCAGCGCCTCGAGGTCTCCGCCGGCCGGGCAAGCGCCACGATCCGTGCCGAAGCGGTCGATCTGGAAGCGGAACTCGATGCGCTGTTCGCCCCCGCCACGGCGACGGAGGTGGAGGCGGTGCGGGCCGACTGGGCCCGCCGCGACATTTCCGCAGCCGGGGTCTCGGTCGAACTGACCGAAGAGTTGGCGCTTGGCGAGTCGACCGCCACACTCCGGATCGTCTCGCATGTGGTCGCGGGCGCCCGCCACTTCGGCGCCATCATCGTGCCGGACGGCGCGGCGCCCGAGACCCTGCCCCTGCTGATGTACACTCACGGGGGCGACGGCGGCGTGTCGGTCGACGCCATCGATATCGTGGTGCTGGCCCTCGCTGAGCGGAGCCGTCGGTTCGTCTACGCGATCCCCTCATTCCGCAGCGAGCCGCTCCGCTACGGGAGCCGGAGCTGGGTGTCCGACGGCCCCTCGGGTCACTGGGACTACGATGTCGACGACGCACTCGCGCTCGCGAACGTCGTCTTCGAGACGACGCCGGAGGCCCGGCCGGACGCCATCCACATCGTCGGTGGCAGCCGGGGGGCCGGCGTCGCCCTGCTCGCGGGCGTGCGGGACGAGCGGGTCGAGCGCATCGCGGCGTTCTACGGGCCGACGGACTTCTTCGACGACTGGATCAAGGTGATTGCGCGGAAGACCGCGCTCGACGGCCCCTGGGATCTGCCCGGTCTCATCCATCTCGACTCCACCGTCGTGCAGCCGCTCGTCCGGGGCACCCTGTCCACCTCCGAGGCGCGCCGCGAACTCGTGCGCCGCTCGTCCGTCCTCTTCGCGGACGATCTCCCCGCGGTCCAGGTGCATCACGGCACGTCGGATTTCGTCGTGCCCGTGAGTCAGGCGGAGTCGCTGATGCGAACGATGGCCGCTCTCGGCCGCACCGCCCCCGATTTCGAGGCGTTCATCTACGAGGGTGGCGGCCACGATTTCCTCGCCCTTCCCGGGGCCATCCCCCGCGCGGTCGAGTTCATCGCCCAGGCACTGCAACCGAAAGGAAACCCGTAAGGATGAGGACCAGGATCGCCCACACCATCGAGATCTTCGAGGCCGCGCGCAGACCCCTGTTCACCGTGCTCGACGGGATATCGCGGGAGGATCTCGACTGGCAGCCCGCGGACGGGATGCGCGGGATCGGGAAGATCTGCCGCCACATGTACCGCGTGGACGTCTGGTTCCTGAAGCAACTCGGCATCGTGCCCGTAATCCACGAAGACGCCCCCGGTTCGGCGGAGGAGATCGCCGCGCGCATGCGTACGATCCAGGAACAGATCATCGCCGAGGTGGACGCCTGCGAGAGCGACGCGGAGCTCGCGGCCGAACGTACGTCTCCGGACGGAGAAAGGACGTTGCGGCTGGGGGCGACCGTCCTCCATATCGCCCAGCACTATCTTTATCACCTCGCGCAGATCACCTACCTGCGCCGCATCCGTGACCGCGAGTGGTGCGCGCCGCTGGACGAATGGGAAACGGCCACCCACATCATCGAGGACCGGATTCTGGAGTAGCGGGGACCCGATCCAGCGACCGCGAACGGCGAGGCCGAGATGTCCGTGATACCACAGAGACCCCTGGGGTTCGGCGAGATACTGGATGGCGCCATCCAGTTCTACCGGCGCGACTTCGGACTCTACTTCCTCATCGCCCTCGTGGGCTCTCTCCCCGGCTATGCCATGGGGCTCGCGGTCGGGGTACCCAGCACGGGGGTCGATCCCTCGGGGAACCCCGCCTTCGGCGAGATGGGGTTCGAGTTGGCGATCCTGCTGCCCGCGGCGGCCCTCTCGTGGATCGCGACGCTGGCCGTCGCCGTCGCCATCTGCGCACGGCTGGAGGGTCGCCCGGCGTCGCTGGAGAACGCGTACCGGGGGGTGCTCCGGCCCTTCCCGAGCGCCGCCGGAGGGCACCTGCTCGCCCTGCTCGCCGTCTTCCTCGGAAGCGCGCTCGCCACGATCCCGCTCATCCTTCTGGGGGGGGTCGGGATCGCCGTGTCGGATAGCGCCACCGGAGCGGCGGTCTTCTTCGGAATCGTCGGGCTCTCGGCCGCGCTCGTGATCCTGGGGCTCTGGTTCTGGACCACCTTCGCGATTTTTCCGGCCGTCCTCCTGGAGGGGCGGACAGCGGCGCAGGCGGTACGCCGCTCGCTGAAGCTCAGCAAGGGAGCCCGGCTCCGGGTCCTCGGGATCATGCTCGTCGTGCTGATCATCCGCGACGGTCCCTCCCTCGGCATCTTCGCGCTCTCCGGAGGCTTCGAGATGTTCACGTCGCCCGCCACGGCGGGCACCGTCAGCGCGGGCGTCATGGCGATGCAGAATACGCTCGATCTGCTGTTCGGGTCGCTGATCACGCCATTTGCGGTGGCTACGCTGTTCCTCCTCTACCATGATCGGCGAGTGCGCCTGGAAGCCGCCGATCTGGAGACGGCCGCGGCCGCGATGGCGACGGACGGACAGTGACCCGACTCCCCGGTCCCGCCAGCTTCCCGGCCGGACAGGAGCCGTCGTCCGCCGCCGCACCCCTCCCCTCGCCGGGCGAGATGTCCGACGCGCTGCGGGAGATCCTCGCCCAGCCGGACTTCGTTTCCCCACCCTTGCCTCTCCGGCAGCGGATCCGGGAATGGATCGCCAACACGCTCTCCGATGCGTGGGACTGGCTGCGCCGCTTCCTGTTCGAAGAGGGAGGCGGTCTCATGGAGGTGCTGGCCGTCCTCGTCGTCCTGGCGGCGCTCATCGCGCTGGGAGCGGTGGCGCTGCGCCACGGGCCGCAGTGGGTGCAGGGCGTGCGGGAGAGGAGGGACGAGGGTCCGGAGGACGATGGCGCGCCCACCTCCGCGCGCGAGTGGCTCGGCCTCGCCCGGACGCGCGCGGGTGAGGGAGAGTTCCGGCCTGCGGCCACCGCGCTGTACCAGGGATTCCTCCTCACTCTCCACGGGAAGGGCACGGTGGCGTTCGACCCGTCGAAGACGCCCGGGGACTACGCCCTCGAGATGGAAACCGGCGCCGGTCGCCACTTCATCCATCACTTCCAGGGCCTTTCCTTCGGTCAGGAGACGCCCACGTCGGCGAGTTACGCGGCTCTGGAGGATCTCGCGCGGGACGCGGGGTGCCCGACAGCCGCGCCGAGCCAGGCGTCCGATTCATCGTGAGCGGCGCCGGCAGGTTCAGGACGTTCGCGTGGGTGGGCGCGATCGCGCTGGGAGCGGGACTCGCCGCTTATCTCGCCCGGCCGGCGGGACGCACGGCGCTCGACGTAAGGCGGAGTTCCTTCCGCACGACACCGGACGGCGTGGCCGCGTTCGCTCGCGGGCTCGAACGATTCAGCCGCGCGACCGCGCCCCGGCTCACGCCGCTGGCCGACGCCGATCCGGTCCCGGGGGCGCTCGTGCTGCTCTCACCCGATGTCGTGCCGAGCCCGGTCGAGGTCCACGCCGTCCTGGAGCGCGTGCGCCGCGGAGGCACCCTCGTGTATTCGCCGCGGCTGTTTCCGGCCATCTCCAGCACGTTGAGGATCACGCCGCTGATGGATTCCCTGGGGCTCGCGTTCCGCGTGCCCCGGCCGGGCGACCTGGAGCAGCCGGAGTGGGCCGCCCACCCGCTGACCGACAGCCTGCCGGCGCCGATGGCTCCGCGCCGCGCGCTCCGGCGGATGACGTCCCGCGAACTCGGCGAAGGCACGCGCTCCGTCCCCCCCCTGCAACCGTTGCTCACCCTGGGGAGAGATGAGGACCCGAGGTGGACCGGCGCCGGCCTCATGCCCTTCGGGGAGGGGCACATCGTCGTCCTCAGCGATGCCGAGCCGCTCTCGAACGGTCGCGTCGCCGACGACCCGCTGGCGCTCGTCGTCATGCGGGCCGTACTCACCCACACGACGCCCGCCGACACGATCTTCTTCGCCGAGTTCCACCAGGGCGTCCGCGGCTACGAGAGCACGGCGAGGCGCTGGGCGGGGTTCGTCTTCGGCACGGCCCAGGGGCGAACGCTCTTGCAGCTCCTCCTCGCCGCGTTCCTCGCGCTCGCGAGCGCGGGGCTGCGCTTCGGCGCCCCGACGACGGCCGTTGCTCCGCCGGACCGGGAACGAAGGTCGCCGCTCGAACACGTCTCCGCGCTCGGCGACCTGTACGAGAAAGCGCGGGCCCGGCGGACGGCCGCTCTCCTCCTCCTGGCGCGGCTGGCCCGCGGCGCCCGGCGCCCTCCGCCGAGGGACGTCGCCGAGGCCCGGGCCATGATCCGTGAGCTGGAGGCCCGGCGGGGAGAGCAGCCCGCTCTGGCCCGGATCCGGCGCGGCTTGCGCGCCGATCCGGTGGACCTGACGATGGTCGCCGCCGGAATCGACGACCACCTCGGACGAAGGGCGGAGTCATGACGACGCACGACGCGGCGCTGCGTCTGCTGGGCGACATCGAGAAGGTGATCCTGGGTCAGGAGACCGTCCTGAGGCAGCTCATGATCACGCTCCTCGCCCGGGGCCATGCGCTCCTCGAGGGCGTGCCGGGGACGGCCAAGACGCTGTCCGTCCGTGCCCTCGCCCGCGGGCTCGGGCTCGATTTCGGCCGTGTCCAGTTCACGCCCGATCTCATGCCCACGGATCTCGTCGGCGTGAGCGTACTGGACGACACGCAGCGGAACTTCCGCTATCGGCCCGGGCCCGTGTTCACCGATCTCTTGCTCGCCGACGAAATCAACCGCGCGCCGCCCAAGACCCAGGCGGCGCTGCTGGAGGCGATGGAAGAGCGCCAGGTCACCGTTGACGGCGCCACGCGCGCCCTGCCCGCGCCGTTCACGGTCTTCGCCACCCAGAATCCGGTCGAGTACGAGGGGACCTATCCCCTCCCCGAAGCGCAGGTCGACCGCTTTCTGATGAAGGTCGTGATCGACTATCCGCCGGAGGAGGCAGAGCGGACAATCCTCGACCGCCACGAGGCGGGGTTCCGGGCCGACGACGAAACCACGTATCCGATGGACGAACCGCTGACGCGCGAGGCACTCCTTGCGGCGCGCGACGCGGTGGACGGCGTCCACATGGATGAGAGGATCCGGCGCTACGTGACCGGGATCGTGCGGGCGACGCGGGACGACCAGGCATTCGCGCTCGGAGCGAGCCCCCGCGCCGGCGTGGCCCTCTTCCAGGCCGCGAGGGCGGAGGCGTTTCTGCACGGCAGGGACTTCGTCACGCCGGACGACGTGAAGTCGCTCTCGTTCCCGGTGCTCCGGCACCGCGTCGTGCTGACCGCCGAGGCGGAGGTCGAGGGGCGTTCTTCCGACGACGAACTTCGGGCGCTCCTCGAGACGCTGGAGGCGCCCCGATAGTCCGCATCGCGGTGGTGCCGAGCGGGCGGACATTGTGGCTGCTGGGGCTGACCTCGTTCGTTTTCACGTTCTCGGCGGCAGCCGCCCTGGTGGCGGACGCCGCCATCCTCCTCCTGGTCTGGATCGACGGCCGGCGGACGCGGCCTCCATCGGCCTCCCGCACGGCGCCGCGCATTGCGGCGCTCGGGGAGATCGCCGAGGTCGCGATCGAGTTGGGCAACCCGGCGGAGCGTCGGCTCTCCATCCGGCTGACGGACGATCTCGATCCCTCCCTCCGCCGCCTCCCCGGGCGCGATGGAAGCGATGCGTGGGAGGCGGGCGTGCGACTGGACGTCCCCCCCGCTTCGGTCGTGCGCACCGGCTACCGGGTGCGCCCGCGCACGCGCGGGTTTCTCGCAGTGGGCGCGATCCACCTCCGTACACGCTCGCCGTGGGGGTTCGCTTGGCGGCGTTCCACGGTGGACGCGGCGCACACGCTGCAGGTGCAACCCGGGATCCGGAGCCTGCTGCGCGACCGGAGTGGCCACGCGCTCCGGCGCGGCCTGCGCACGGCCGGTTCGCGCCGCAGCCGGCAGTGGGGCGACGGCCGCGAGTTCGAGAGCCTGCGCGACTACGCGGAGGGGGACGACCCGCGCATCGTCGACTGGAAGGCGTCGGCGAAGCGCCAGCGGTTCGTCGTCCGCAACTACGAGGCGGAACGCAGCCAGAACGTCGTCCTCGCCATCGACGCGGGCCGCCACATGCGCGAGCGGTTCGAGGAGCGGGAGCGGGTGGACTTCGCGCTGGCGGCAGGCATGATGCTCGCCAACCGCGCGCGAAGCTTCGGGGACCGCGTCGGAACCGTCGTATTCGACGACGAGATCCGGCATCTGTCGCCGGCCCGCCGGTCCGATCCGGCCGCGCTGGCCCGGATCTTCGCGGGCGTGGAGACGCGGCCGGTCGAGCCCAACTACCCGCTCGCGCTCGCCACGCTGGGCCGGACGTTCCGCAAACGGTCGCTCGTCATCCTCTTCTGCGACGTAATCGACGAAGCCGTCTCGAAGGCGCTCGTGACCTCGCTCGCCCGGATCGGGCGCGCGCACCTCCCGCTGGCCGTCGCCATCCGCAACCCTGCGCTCGAAGCGGCGGCGACGCGGCCCGCGGCGGATGAAGCCGCGGTCTTCCATCGCGCCGCCGCCGAGGAACTCGTGCAGGCGCGCGCGACGACGCTTCAGGTCATGCGCCAGTCGGGGATCCTCGTCGTGGACACGCCGCCCGGCGACGCGCTCGTGCGCACCCTGGACAAGTACGTCGAGATCAAGGAGCGCGGGCTGCTCTGACCTTCCCGCGCGGGCCGGCGTCGGAACCGCGGCCCGCGAAGCCGAAGTACGCCACGAGCAAGAGCGCGGTGGCGCCGCCGAAGGCGAATTTCGCCACGGCCGGAAGTCCGGACGGTGAGTAGAACCCCTCCACGAGACCCGCCACGATCAGCAGGAGCACCGACCCGCCGAGGAGGGAGAGGAAGGCGCCGCCCCGCTCCCGCAGCGCCTCCCGACGCGTGCGCCGTCCGGGCACGAGGAGCGCCGACCCGAGCCCCAGCCCCGCACCGCCGGCCAGGCAGATGGCGGTGAGTTCCATCACGCCGTGCGGGAAGACGAAGGCGAGAATCACCCCCAGAACCTCGTTGTTCGCATACAGACCGAACCCGGCCCCGAGCATGACGCCGTTCAAGACGAGGATCAACACCGTGCCCGCGCCGGCGAGCAACCCGCCCGCGAACGCGAAGAAACTCACTTGCACGTTGTTCGTCACGAGGACCGAGGACAGGGCCGGCCGCGCGGCGCCGTCGACATCGATGTAGGAAGCGTTGATGTCGCCACGAGCGGTGCTTTCTGCTCTTGCCAGCATCTCCGCCGGCATGATCGCACGCGCCCTCGCCGGACGGTCGCGGACGGCCGCGTACGAGGCCAGCATGGGACCGAAAAGCAGCAGGGCCGCGAGGAGCACCGGCCGGTGATGGCGCCGCACCGCCCGCGGCAATTCACGTGCGATCCACCGTCCGAGGGGGACCGCCGCCCTTCCCTTCGCGCGGTACAGGAGGTTGTGTCCGGCCCCCGCCCATCGTTCCACCGCCTCCAGCAGCCCCGGCGAGGCGCCGTAGGTTCGCGCGCGCGCGAGGTCCGCCGTCACGCCGCGATACAGGCGCCCGAACGCGCGCACCTCCGCCTCGCTGAACCGGTCAAGTCCGCCGGCGCGCCCCTTCTCCACGAGGTCCGTGTAGACGGCCCACGCCTCGCGCCGCTCGCGCGCCATCGCCGCGGCCTGCAGGCTCGCCCCGCCCTGGCGCGCCGCGTGTCGTGGAGCTTCTTCCGCGTGCAGCCGGACGAGGCGCGTATCGGGAGCCGCCGGGGAGTCCAATCCCTCCATGCCGTCCCGGTCCATTGTCGGTCGCACCGCATCCCAGATCGAGGCGGCCACGCGGCTCCGGACGTCCGATTCCAGACCGGCCCGCCGCGCGACGTAACCCGACACCAGCGCGAACTGTTCGACGGAGAGTCGCGGGCGGTCCGGTCGACCGGCCGTCCGCGGCTCGTCCCCGAACATCTCGCCGCCTCCCGTGTCCCGGACCACGATCGTGCCGGCGACGAGGTCTCCGAGGCGCTGCGCCCGGCGGTTGAAGAGGATCGACGCGGCCCCGGCCATCCCCGTCACCCCCGGCTGCAGATCCACGATCCGGATCAGGTTGCGGAGCACCGAACCCTGGAAGGAGAGGGGCTCCCCGCCGTCGTGCAGCACCCGCAGCCCCAGGGCGCGTTTCCCCGGCGTGCGTCCGTCCCACACCGCTTCGAAGAAGAGGAAGTACCCCCACGTCGCGAAGAAGATGACGATGTAGAGCACGGCCTGTCCGAGCCCGCCCGTGTACCGAAAGACGAGCGCCACGAGCAGGATGGCCGCCACGATGATGGCCAGATCGAGGGCGAGCGCGGCCGCGCGCGACCCCAGATCCGCAAGCTGGTACTCGAGCTTGACGTGCTCCGGCGTCTCCAGCGAAACCCGCCGGTGAAGCCCCCCCCGCGTGTCACCCATCATGCAACCTCGATGCCGGTTTCGGATCGGTTCCGTACTTCTCGAAGAAGGCATCGGTGCCGGCCGGGAGCAGCAGCCGGTCCGCGATCGCCGCAATCTCCTCCGCCTCGCGCCACGCCTGCTCCAGCACCCACAGCTCGCCCTCGAGCGCGCGCCTTTCCTGCTCCTCGTGCAGCGCCATCTCCAAGGCGAGCCGCGTGGGCTTCGGCATGTTCCTTACGTATCCGGAAACATCCCGGTTGTTGCGACTCGCGTTATCCGGCACGGCATGCGCCAGGTAACGTTCCGGGTGACCCCTCGCTTCGATCTCCGCTACGGCAGCCTGAACGGCCCGACGCGTACCCCCGTTCTCGTTCAGTTTCGGCAGGATCACCGAAGCGACGCGACGGGCATCATCCCCGGCAAAACGGGCGCTTCGGCCCCGCCTCATCACGTCGACGACAAATCCCGGCGTCGCGTCGGCGGGGAACATGCGGATGGTCCCAACATCCATCGGACTGAACTTCACGACTGAGCCCGCATCCATCGGGCCCTCGCTGGTCTCGCGTCCACTGACCGACGTCTTTACCGTGGTACCGCGATACCTCCAGGCCATCCAGACCGCAACAAGCCCGATCGAAGCCGCTGCCGGCACGCTTGCCTGGATGAGCAGGCCGACAGCCGTTCCCACGGGGGCTACAACGGCGTACTGCCGCATTCTCCGCCGGAACAGGTCGCCGTAGCGCCAGGCGGCGAACTCGCTGCGGGGCGGCTTCCCGATGCGGACGAGTTCCAGGCCTTCGCGATGGCGCGCGAGCCCGATCTGATCGGTCGACGCGCGGAGCGGCGTGGCGCGGAAGAGGCGTTCGCACGTCTCCACGGCTTCCCAGCGTTCCTCGAGTGGCGTCAGGTTCCAGCGCCGGCACCTCCGGCACACCACCCACAGCCGACCCCTGGCCGGGTCGAACGCGAGCCGGCGCCCCACCGGAAGGGTCTCGACGACCTCGTTGGATCCCAGCGGCCGCTTGCAGAAGATGCAGGTGCTGTACACGGCTTGGCGTCAGGTCTCGCTACCCGTCTCCCGTGAACCACCGAAGAGACGGAGCAACTCGTTGTAGCGCTTCCATCGGTACGCCGGTTTCCACATCACGGCACCTCCGTGCATTGAGGCTGGAGGCGCCACGCTGGAACCGCGGTGTTGCAGGCGCAAGGGCCGCGGTCAGAGGTCGCGGCGGCGGAACGAGATGAAGGCGATGCCGACGAGGAGCGTCGTCCAGGCGGCGGCGGTTAGGAGGTGCCACGCGGGGTCGACGGCGGCGGACGGCGTCCGGCCCGCCGCCTCGACGGCGGTGGCGTAGCGCTCGTAGGTCGCCGCATCGTAGTTGCGGAAATCCAGGAGCGGGAAGGTGTTCGTAAACGGCAGGTACTCGAGCCAGCCGGCGTGGTCCGGCAGGAAGCGGCGGACGAGCGCGGGCAGCATCCCGGACTCGATGGGGCCGATCCAGAGGAACCATACGGCCAGCGCCGCCCCGGTCCTGCGGATCACGAGCGACAGGAGAAAGGCGAGCGCGGCCACGCTCAGGAAGGCCAGCCCGAGCCCCCCGGCCGCCTGGAATACGGACAGCGGGACGAGCGCCCCCCCGGCGGTCCCGAAGTCGGTTCGAATCAGCGCGAGCACCGTCGGGATCAACACGTGGACGCCGATGAAGGCGAGCCCCACCAGCGGTAGCAGAAGCGACTTGCCCCAGAACCACTGCGACTTCGAGAGGCCGTCGATCACGTTCTGCCGGGCGGTTCGCCAGCCGAACTCCGTCGCCGACAGCAGCACGAGCGTGAGCGCGGCGAAGATTACCACCATGGTGGACTCGTCCCCGAAGACGGCGGCCCAGATGTCGGGGAGCCGGAAGCCCTCGCTGCGGTCGAGGAAGGGCTGGGCGTGGTTCATTACCGTGAAGAACGCGTAGAAGCCGAGGGCGATCCAGAAGGCGAGCCGTTTCCTCGCCTTGAACCACTCGTTGCGCAACAGCACGCCGAACGCCCGCGCGCCCCTCATTGGATCTCTCCAAAGCCCTCGGGCGTGCCCGTGATCTCCATGAAGGCGTCCTCCAGCGATTGCCGTTCCAGCGACAGGTGCGAGGCGTAGATCCCCCGCCCGGCGAGAAAGCGGTTCAACTCGGAGAGCCCGGCGCCTCCGATCTGCACCAGGACGCGGCCGTCCTCGACCCGCGTATGGCCGGCGCCCTCGAACTCCGACACGGCGTCCCGGAGCGTCTCGATGTCCCCATCGGCGCCCACGGCGGCCACCGCTCGGGCGGAGGTGAGTTCGTCCACGCTCCCCTCGCGGACGAGGCGGCCGGTCTCGATGATCGCAACGTGCGTGCAGGTGCGCTCGACTTCGTGCAGCATGTGGCTCGAGAGGAAGATCGTCTTCCCGCGGCTGGCGAGTTCGCGGATGATGTCGCGGATCTCCCGCTGCCCCGCCGGATCGAGCCCGTTGGCCGGCTCGTCGAGGATGATGAGTTCCGGGTCACCGATCATCGTGGCCGCCAGCGCGAGCCGCTGCTTCATGCCCAGCGAGCACGCCTTGAACTTCGTCTTCCGGCGCGAGGCCAGGCCCACGATGTCGAGCACCTCGGCGATGTCCGCGTCGTCGCTCCCCTTCACGCGGGCCACGACCCGCAGGTTGTCCCGGCAACTCAGGTAGGGATAGAAGTTTGGGTACTCGAGCGTCGCGCCGATCCGCTGGCGCGCGGCGTGCAACTCGGCGGGCGTCTGCCCGCCGAACAGCCGGAAGGAACCGCCGGTCGGGTTGATGATCCCCAGGAGCATGCCGATCGTCGTCGTCTTGCCGCTGCCGTTAGGACCCAGGAAACCGTACACCTGCCCCGCCTCGACCTGCACGGAAAGCCGGTCGACGGCGAGCGTCCCGTCCCCCCGCAGCGCTGCGTACCGCTTGGACAGCCCTTCGGTTTCGATGATCGTCATTTGACGTCCTGTGTGGTTCCACCGCCGGCGCGCTCTTCCAGTTGCCGCCGGAACAGTTCCGCTTCCGCGAGCTGATCCAGGAGTTCGCCCCGCTCCCGGCTCTCGCCTTCAAGCCGCTCGACCCGCTCCGCCAACCGGGCGATCGTCTCGCGGTCCCGCCTCATCGGCCCGAGCGCTTCCGCCAGATCGCGCACCAGCGGCCGCAGGGCGAAGTGCGTCGCCATCGCGAGAACCGGGATGCCGATGGTGAAGAAGATCGCGACGATGGCGATGATCATCTCTTCCATGTCTCACCCCCGTACATGCGCTTCATGGGGCATCAGAACGGAAGGCGCGGCGCTGTGGTTTCGCGAGGACGGTAAGGCCACGCTCTGCCAGCCCGCGGAAAGAGCCGCGCTGCTGGGTGCTCGCGAATCGGCGGCGCTACCGGGGAGGCCGGCGGCCGAGAATGCCCCTTCCCCACACGTTGTTCCCGCGGTTCACGTCGGGCATCACGCCGTCCGGGTCGATCTGGACGTTGCGCACCGGCCCGCCGGGCACCGCCAGCACATAGGTGCCATCCACCTGCCACGCGTCTACCGGCACCTCATATCGCTGCTCTTCGCCGTCCCGGTAGAGGATCCGCACCTCGAGCGGCATCGGGATGCCTCCACGATTCTCGAGCACGACCCGTGTCGTATCCCCCAGACGCGTGACGGAAGCGATCGCCTGGTCGAGAATCGCGTCCTCGTAGATCCAGCCCCTGAAGAACCAGTCGAGGTCGTGCCCGGACACATCCTCCATCGTGCGGATGAAGTCGGCCGGCTGCGGGTGCTTGTACGCCCAGCGCCGGATGTACTCCCGGAAGCCCTCGTCGAACACCTCGGGCCCGAGGATCTCCTCGCGCAGCAGGACGAGCACCGCGGCCGGCTTGTTGTAAGCGAGAACCCCGATGTCCGCTTCCGGAATGCTGTCGGCCGGCGTGTACACGGCGTGGCTCGGGAGGCGCGTGTCCGTCGCGATCTGGGCGGG
>JAPPBA010000009.1 GCA_026705295.1 Candidatus Palauibacter australiensis | reverse complement strand
AGACGATTTCATCCTGGGAGACCCGCTCGTTGACGACCCTGCGGTAGGGGGTCTCGAGGAAGCCCAGCTCGTTGAGGCGGGAGTACGTGGTCACGGACGTGATGAGCCCGATGTTCGGGCCTTCCGGCGTCTCGATGGGACACATCCGGCCGTAGTGCGAGTAGTGCACGTCCCTAACTTCGAAACCCGCGCGCTCCCGCGTCAGCCCGCCCGGCCCCAGCGCGCTCAGGCGCCGCTTGTGCGTCAGTTCCGAGAGCGGGTTCGTCTGGTCCATGAACTGGCTGAGCTGCGAACTCCCGAAGAAAGCCTGGATGACGGCGCTCACCGTACGCGCGTTCACGAGGTCGTCGATGGAGATCTTCTCGGGGTCGCTGTTGATCGACATCCGTTCGCGGACCAGGCGGGCCATGCGCGACAGTCCGACGGAAAACTGGTTCGCGATGAGTTCTCCGATGGACCGCACGCGGCGGTTCCCGAGATGGTCGATGTCGTCCGTGTATCCGCGGCCCTCGTGCAGTTCGACCAGGTAACGGATGATCGCCACGAAGTCGGAGGGGTCCAGCACCACGAGATCGCCCGCGGGGATCTCGAGGCCGAGTAGCCGATACACGTCCTTGAGCCGGTGGTTGATCTTGTGACGTCCCACCCGACCCAGGTCGTATCGCTTGGGGTTGAAGAAGAGCCGATCGAGCGCGCCCCGGGCTGTTGCCAGGTTCGGCGCTTCGCCGGGCCGGACGAGAGAATAAATGGAGTGCAGCGCGGCCGCCTCGCTCGCCGTCGGGTCCTTCGCGAGCGTGTTGCGCAGCAGCGGTGACTCTCCGCGGGGACCGCCCGTGAACACCAGAGCCTCGCGCGCCTTCTCCGACTTGAGCTTCGAGAACAGGCTCGAATCGAAGCGTGCCCCATTCTCGGCCAGGACTTCTCCGGTGTCTTCGGCGACGACATCGGCCGCGAGCTGCGGACTCGAACTCCAGTCGCGGCGCATCGCGAGATCCTCATACGTCCCGCGCAACGGGACGAAGGTCGCGCTCGAGAATACCTCGACCTCGGACACGCCCGCGCGCACGAGGCGCTCGAGGGCTTCCTCGCTCAACAGCTCCCCGCGGCGCACGATGAAGGCATCTTCCCCTTCGAACACCTCGACGCTCGTGATTTCCCCGTCGAGGATGCGCTGCACCAACTCCGCGTCGAGCCGGTCGCCGAGGGCCGCCACCGGCTCCCCACCATCCGCGTCCGGAAGATCGTTCGCCAGCCAGTGCGGCGCGTCCGGAGCGGGCTCGTAGCCCCGCAGTTCCAGCGCCTCGGGATCCTCCCCGAATTCAGGATTCGCGATGCTCCGGGCCACCAGCGTGCCCGTGACCTCGCGGTGTGCCGATGACTCCTCATCATCTTGCGCGTCGATCCGGACGAGCCGGCGTCGGCAGAAGCACTCAAGGATGTCCACGTCCCGCCCGTAGCCGAATGCCCTCAGCAGGGCGGTGGCCGGGAATTTCTTCTTCTTGTCGATGTGAACGTGGATCACGTCGTGGATGTCGAGGGTGAATTCGACCCAGGATCCGCGGAACGGGATGATCCGGGACGAGAAGAGACGCGTGCCGTTGGGATGCAGCGTCTCCTCGAATACGACGCCGGGGGAACGGTGAAGCTGGCTTACGATGACCCGTTCCGCTCCGTTCACGACGAACGTTCCCTGCTCCGTCAGAAGCGGCAGATCCCCGAGATAGACTTCCTTCTCGAGGATATCGCCGGGACGCTTCTCGTCGTCCTTCCCGACCGTCTCGAAGATGACCAGCCGGAGCCGCGCCTTCAGCGGCGCGGAGTAGGTCATGTCGCGCTCGATGCACTCCTCGACCTCGTACTTCGGATCTCCGAGAGAGTAGCTGACGAACTCCAGCGAGAAGTTCTCGTTGACGTCCGTAATCGGGAAGATCTCCCGAAAAACCCGCTCGAGACCGAGGTCCCGACGCTCCTCTTCCCTCGTCTTCGATTGCAGCAGACGCTCGAACGCCTCGCGCTGCACATCCAGGAAGTGCGGCATGTGCATCGGGCGGGCGAGCTTGTCGAACGAAACCGCGGGTCTGCCGTTGACCGTCAAATCGTACCTCCCGCGGGGAACCCCGCGAGTACATGGGAGATGCGTGAATACCGGGGACCGCCCGCAAGCGGTCGAGCCGATTCGTGCACGGTGTGAGGTCGGACCCCTGCGTCATCGGCTCGGCTGCGGTCCCTCCGCAGTCCGGAACCGATCGGATGATCGACGCCGGGGCGTGCCACGCTCGTCAGCGTGGCTACTTGAGATCCGCTGTGGCGCCCTGCTCTTCGAGCTTGGCCTTGATCTCCTCCGCCTCCTCCTTGGACACGCCTTCCTTCACGGGCCCGGGGGCGTTGTCGACGACGGCCTTCGCCTCCTTGAGACCCAGGCTCGTCACCTCTCGTACGACCTTGATCACCTGGATCTTCTTGCTGCCGACCGCCGTGAGGACGACATCGAACTCCGTCTGCTCCTCCTCGGCGGCGTCCCCTCCGCCACCGGGAGCGGCGGCGACGGCGACCGGCGCGGAGGCCGACACGCCGAAGGTTTCCTCCATTTTGTCTTTCAACTCGGCGGCTTCAAGCACCGTCAGCGAGCCGATCTGCTGCAGAAGATCGTCGATTTTGGACATGTTCTTCCGTTCCCTGGATCCTGTACGCATTCCGCACGCCCGCACGTCACGGGCATGCGTCCCACCTCAGGCGGACTGGTTCTTCCTTCCGACCTGTTCGATCATGTCTGCGATGTCGCGGAAGAGCGCATTCAGAGCGCCGGCGATGCCGCCGACGCTCGCCGTGAGCCCGCCCGCGATGCTGCCGAGCAGAACCTCGCGCGACGGAAGATCGGCGATGCGCCTCACTTCTTCCGGCGACGTTTCCACCCGATTGATGACGCCGACCTTCACCACCGGCCGGTCCTCGTTCGCTTTCGCGAATTCCTTCAGCACTCTGGCCGGCGTGACGGGGTCGGCGTCGCTGAGGATGAGCCCTGTCGGACCCTCGAGATGGGCGCTCAGATCCGGGAGATCCAGATCCTCGAGCGCCCGCTTCATGAGGGTGTTCTTCACGACCCGGTAGCTCAGGCCCTCGTCTCGGAGCCGCGTTCGGAAATCCGTGATCGCCTTCACGTTCAGCCCCGTGAAGTCGGTCAGGTAGATCGTCCCGCTCTCTTCGATCTGCGCAGTGAGTTCCTGCGTGACGCGCTGCTTTTCTTCGAGTCTCATGGATCTATCGGTACAGGTCCTCGTCGACGGAAACACCGAGACCCATCGTGCTGGTCACGGTCACGCTCTTCACGTACCGGCCTTTCGCCGCGGCGGGCTTCAGCCGCACGATCTCGTCCATGAGCGCATCGAGATTCTCGTTCAACCGGTCGAGTTCGAAGCTCACCTTTCCGATCGGCGCATGGACGTTGCCGGTACGGTCCACCCGGAATTCGATCTTGCCCGCCTTCGACTCGCGAACGGCCCGACCCACATCCATCGTGACCGTGCCGGCCTTCGGCGTGGGCATGAGGCCGCGCGGGCCGAGTATCCGGCCCAGCCTGGCCACATCCTTCATGAGATCCGGCGTCGCGATCGCAACGTCGAAATCGAGCCACCCCTCCTGGATCTGCTCGATGTACTCGGTTCCCACGTAGTCCGCGCCAGCCTCCTTCGCCTCGGCCGCCCGGTCCGCCTTCACGAGAGCGAGCACGCGCACCTTGCGCCCCGTACCCGCGGGCAGGATGACCGTGCCGCGCACGATCTGGTCCGCCTTGCGCGGGTCCACGCCGAGGCGTATCGCGGCCTCGACCGTCTCGTCGAAGTTCGCGAAGGCCGTTTTCTGCACGCGCTCAAGCGCCTCGCGAGGCGCGAGCGCGCCGTTCGCCGGAGCGGTCTCTACGGCGGAGCGGTATTTCCTGCCGTGTTTCGGCATGTTTCCCGATCTCTCCCGATCAGTCTGCCCGCTCGATCCCCATGGATCGTGCGGTGCCCGCGATCATCCGCATCGCGGCCTCTTCATCGGCCGCATTGAGATCCTTCATCTTGATCCTGGCGATCCTGCGCAGCTGGTCGTCCGTGACCTTGCCGACCTTCTCCCGATTGGGGACCGCAGAACCCGACTCGAGACCGAGTTCCTTCTTGAGCAGTTCCACCGCCGGTGGCGTCTTGGTGATGAAGCTGAACGTTCGGTCCTTGTAGACCGTGATCTCGACCGGGATGATCGTGCCGGCTTCCTGCTGCGTCTGGGCGTTGAACGCCTTGCAGAAGTCCATGATGTTCAGGCCGTGCTGGCCCAATGCCGGACCCACGGGCGGGGCCGGATTCGCCTGCCCCCCCGGAATCTGCAGTTTGATGAATCCGGTAACCTGTTTCTTCGGCGGCATCAGAACCCCTGAAGCTGCGTGTAATCCAGTTCAACGGAGGTCGGGCGCCCAAACAGGCTGACCTGCACGCGCACCTTGCCCTTCTCCGCAAACACTTCTTCCACCGTTCCGCTGAAATCGCTGAACGGTCCCTCCATGACTTCGACGACCTGCCCCGGCCGGAAGGGGATCTCCGTCTCGGGACCCGCCTGCTCAAGTTCATCCGCGATGCCGAGGATCTTGTTCATCTCCTCGGTCTTGAGCGGCTGGGGATCCTTCCCGCTTCCCACGAACTTGATGACGCCGGGCACGTTGTTGACGACGTACATCGTGTTCTGATCCAGCAGCATCTGAATGAGCACGTAGCCCGGGTAGAGCCGCTTCGTCGATTTGACGCGCTTCCCTCCCTTGATCTCGACGACTTCCTGCGTGGGGACGATGACCTCCCTGATCGGAGGCTCATCCCCATACTCCTGGATCTTCTGTTCCAGGAGGGTTTTGACCTTCTTCTCGTGGCCCGAGTACGTCTGCAGCGCGTACCAGCGCGGCGCGTCCCCGGGAAGGCCGGTCTGCGCGGCCCCCGCACCCGTGGACTCAACCACCGAACGACCTGACGATGAATCGCACGGACGCCGCGAAGACCGAGTCCATTACCCCGATGACGATGGCCATGATGAACACGAAGATCAGGATGCCGATCGTTGCACCGCGCAACTGATCCTTGTCGGGCCACGTGACCCGACGCATCTCGACCTGTACCTGTTCCGCGAATTCCTGGGTTCTTCTGACGATGCCGGCCAATCGAACCCCTTACCGTGTTTCCTTGTGCATTTCATGTCCGTTGCAGCGGCGACAGTACTTCTTCTGTTCGACCCGCTGCGGATGCGTCCGCCGATTCTTCGTCGTCGAGTAGTTTCGCTCTTTGCACCGCGCACATTCGAGCGTGATCCGAACCCTCATTTGTGTTCCCTAGTCGTGGATGGCGGTGACGACGCCGGCGCCCACCGTCCGGCCTCCCTCGCGG
>JAPPBA010000008.1 GCA_026705295.1 Candidatus Palauibacter australiensis | reverse complement strand
CACGGCGACGCTCTGCGCCCTTCAGGCAGGATGTCCAGCGTATGGTGATGATGGCGTCTATGCGCTTGCGCGTCCGCCACGCGTCTATGTGTCGGAGGAGAGCCATCTGGCATGGCTGAAGATCGCTCACGCCGGGGGCATCGGGCGCAACGCGGTCCGGCTTATCCAGACCGACGGGCGAGGACGCATGGACCCAGATGCCTTGGCCGAAGCGATTGAGACGGACAGCCGCAACGGCCGCATGCCTGTCATGATCGCGGCGACGGCGGGCACCACCAACGCGGGCATGGTCGATCCGCTCACCCGCTGCGGCGAACTGGCCAGGGAGCACGGCATGTGGTTCCACGTCGACGCGGCATGGGGTGGTGCGCTGATTGCCAGCGATACCGGCGGTGCTCTCAAGGGCATCGAGCGAGCGGACTCGATCACGATCGACGCCCACAAGTGGTTTGCAACGACCATGGGAGCCGGCATGTTCCTGACCTCCAGACCGGATGTGGCCGCTCAGGTCTTCCGGGTTGACGCCAGCTACATGCCCAGAAGCGACAGGGCCAAGGACTTCTTCGTCAACTCGATCCAGTGGTCGCGCCGATTCGTCGGCCTGCGGCTGTTCCTCGCACTCGCAGCAGCGGGCTGGACGGGATACGCGGGCCATGTCGAGCGCGCCCGTCGACTGGCGGACAGACTCTCGCGGCGGTTGCAGCACGACGGTTGGTCGCTCGCGAACGACTCCCCCATGGCCGTCGTCTGTCTAGTGCCGCCCGAAGGCCATGAGGCCGTTCGTGCCTACGTCGACGCCGTTCGCAGGGACGGCCGGTTCTGGGTGTCAACCACAGTCTTCGAGGGCAGAACAGTGCTGCGAGCCTGCATAACCAACGGGCGAACGAGCGAGCGCGATATCGACACGCTCGTCGACACCCTCAGGGCCGTGGCACCGTCGATTGAGCACACAGGCGGAATTCGAACTGAGCGTTTCGGAACCTCACCGAACCGTGTTTGATCGTTTTGGCGGGGGTGGCTGTACTGGGGGCGGAACGCGTTGGCGAACCGCCCTTGGGATTGCGTCGCCGCTAACGCCAAGAACTCGAATGCCAGCTTCACGACTGGCGTTCGAGGCTCGCACCCTCTGGACGGCGTCGGCCAGCTCGCCATGCGGCGGCATCCGCATGTGCCCGTACATGGCTCGCGTAGGCTCTAGGGCACCGCGCCGATGCGGACACACGGGCTGTCAGGCCTGAGATCCGCCGTCACGGTCTAGCCATGATCGCGCGCGCCAACCACGACAATAGTCGAAGTCGTCGCGCCGAAGACCACTCGATGCCGATATCGCATAGCAAGGATCGGGTCGATTCAGGCATCAGGGGTGTTCACGTTACAGGAGTTTCCCATCAATGATCATTCTCTGGAGTCCCGCATGTACACGACCGACTATGATCGAATCGAGGCTGCCATCCGGCATCTAGCCAGGCATCGCGAGCGCCAGCCGGAACTCGCGGAATGGGGAGCGCACAAGAGCCTGAGCCGGCTCGGGCGACGAGGAGCACGGCGCGCAGGAACCCGATCGCCGTCCTCATTCCGTGTCATCGCGTGATCCGTGCGGGAGGGATCACGGGCACCTACGCCGGGAGCGCCACGCTGAAACGCTGCATGCTGGCGTGGGAAGCGAGTCGGCAATCCATCCGCGGCGCCGAGATGGAGCAAGCCGGAGGCGTACCATGACGCGCCTGCTCCCCACCGACGAGAACCGGCCCCACGTGCCAAACGTGACCCCTGCAGAGCCCGCACTGCGTGCAGCCGCCGACCACGCCATCGACTGGCTCGCCGGGGTTGACCGGCGGCCGGTTGCCGCGAGTCGCACTCCGCCGGAGTTGCGGCACAGCCTCGACGGCCCGCTGCCGGAGGATCCATCGGATGCCGTGTCCGTCATCGGCGATCTCGTCGCGAACGTGGAGGGCGGACTGCTTGGATGCGCCGGTGGCCGGTTCTACGGATGGGTCATCGGTGGCGCTCATCCGGCGGCGCTGGCGGCGGACTGGCTGGTGTCCACCTGGGATCAGAACGCGGCTTTGGCGGCCTGCTCCCCTGCCGAAGCGGTGATCGAGGAGATCGCCGGCCGCTGGGTCATCGAACTGTTGGGGCTTCCCGACCATTCGTCGTTCGCCTTTCCCTCTGGATGCCAACTCGCTCACGTGACGGCGCTGGCCGCCGCCCGCCGTCACCTGCTTCTCGGCCGCGGACATGATCCAGAGCGCGAGGGGCTTGGGACCGCCCCCCAGATGCACGTCGTCACGGGCACGCACGGACACCACTCGGTGGACCGGGCAGTGCGGATACTGGGGATCGGATCGAAGCATCTTCACGCCGTGCCCACCACGGCCGACCGGCTGGATGTTGCGGCTCTCGACGTGTTGCTTACTGAGCTGGAGGGCGCCCCGGTGGCGGTCTGTCTCTCTGCCGGCGATATCAACACCGGCAATTTCGATGACTTCCGGACCGTGATCCCGCTCTGTCGCTCGCGTGGCAACACGTGGGTGCATGTTGATGGCGCGTTCGGGCTATGGGCGAAGGTGTCGCCGCATTTCGCCCACTTACTCGAAGGTGTCGATGAGGCCGACTCGTGGGCGACCGATGCCCACAAGTGGCTCAACACGCCCTTCGATATCGGCTTCGTAGCTATCCGCCACCCGGAGGCCCATCGCGGTGCCATGAGCGTCCGGGCTCCGTACCTGACCCACGCCGCTACCGCTCGGGATCAGCTCGATTGGAACCCCGAGTGGTCCCGGCGCGGGCGAGGAGTCCCGGTGTACGCCGCTGTGAAGGCGCTCGGCCGCCGCGGAATCGCCGAAGTCGTCGAGCGATGCAGCGATGCCGCAGCGAACCTCGTAGAGGGCATCGGCTCCCTTCCCGGTGCCGAGGTCCTCTCACCCGCGGTCATCAATCAGGCGCTGGTGCGTTTTCGGGACCCCGCAGGTTCCGACCACGACGGATTCACCGACCGCGTGATCGCTGCCATTCAGGCCGAGGGAACGGCATGGTTCGGGGGCACCGATTGGCGCGGCATGCGCGCGATGCGGATCAGCGTCTGTTGCTGGGCCACCGGATCCGGCGACGTTCGGAAGACGGTCGGTGCAGTCGAGCGGGTGCTCACTGCGCTGGAGATCGAGAAGTGAGCGTCACAGCACGGAGCGAGATACTCGCCCGCCCCGAGGAGGCCTCGGGGGCGTTGTGTCTCCGGCCGCGCTTCACCCGCTTCGGGTCACTTCGCGAGGTCTCGCAGCGCCCTTCGGTATCGCTTCCGAGCCTCGACCGCGATGGCGAGTCCGTCGTCCACATCCGGGTCGTGGGGGGTCAGCAGGATCCCGCTCGCCGTCTCGACCGCGAGCACTTCGTCCCCCGCCTCGAGGTGGAGGCGTTGCACCATGTCTTCTGGCAGCGTGACACCGATGGACCCGCCCATGCGCCGCAGTTTCACGCGTCGAACCATGAACTCTCCCGGTAGCATCCGAGACTACGCTAGTTCGGGCCTATCGTTCGCGCACCTTGGAGGGCATATGATGACACGGAGTCCTGTTCACTCTTGGTATCGAGGTTTCAGATGCGTTCCCTGTCCACCGCCCTCGTTCTTTCCGTCGCCGCGCTCGCGCTGCCCGTCGAGACGCCGCTGGCCGCGCAGGAGCGGCCGTTCACGTTCATGGATGTGCAGGAGATGAAACGCGCCGGTTCGATGACGCCGAGTCCGGACGGAGCGTGGCTGCTGTACACGGTGACGACGCCGGACTGGGAGGCGGCGGAGTCCCAGACCGACATCCACCTCGTGTCTCTGAGCGAGGGCGTCCCGTCGGACCGCCGGCTCACCTACACGGAAGACAAGGACGAGCGCAGCCCGGCCTGGGCCCCGGACGGGTCGTTCTTCCTCTTCGCCTCCAACCGGGACGGGGACGACACTCAGCTCTACATGATGCGCCACGACGGGGGCGAGGCCCGGAAGATCACCGACGCGGCGGAGGGCGTGTCCGGCTTCGCGTTCAGCCCCGACGGGCGCTGGCTCGTCTACCGCTCCGGGGAGAACGGCCGGGAGCAGCTCTACCGGCTGCCGGCCGACGACCTGGCAGACGCCGAGCCGGAGCAGCTCACCGAAGGTGAGGCGGGCGTCGACCAGTGGGACTTCTCCCCCGACGGAAGCCGCGTCTACTTCGCGCGCCCCGATTCGTTCGATGAGGACGAGGTGAAGCGGCGCGACGAGGGCTTCACGGTCGACGTCCGCAACGCGGTCACGCCCCTCTCGAGCCTGTGGAGCGTGGAGATCGAGACCGCGACGGAGCGCCGCGAGACGGACGATTCGTCCTACAGCGTGAACGGCTTCACGATCTCCGAAGACGGCCGCTGGATCGGGATCACCGGCGGCTCGACGAAGCGCTACGAGCGCAACATCACGGCGCAGCGGCTGTACGCGGACCTCTATCTGATGGAAGTGGCGACGGGCGACATCGAGCGCCTGACGGACAACTTCGAGGTCGGCGAGGGCGGCCTCAGCTTCTCTCCCGACGGCCGCTGGATCGCTTTCTCGGCGCCGGACGAGATGGAGCGCTATTCGATGACGGAGAACCGCGTCTACATCCGCGAGGTGGACGACCGCGGGGGCGCGTTCCGGAAGCTGGGCGCCGACTTCGACCAGAGTTCGAGCGTCGGGTTCTGGTCCGAGGATTCGAACACGATCTACTTCAACGCGGGCGTGAAGGTGACGACGCAGTTGCACGCCCTCGACGTGGAGACGGGGGCGGTGCGGCAGCTCACCGACGAGCGGGCGGCGCTCTCCGTTTCCCGGGATGACGACACGGGCACGCTTTTCGTCGGCTACAGCGACCCGAAGACGCCCCCCACGGTGTTCGCGGTCGCGAGCGTGGACGATGTCCCGGACCGCTCGAAGTGGACGCAGCTGATCGACGTGAACCCGCAGTTGCGCGAGGTGGCCTTCGGCGAGGAGACCGAAGTCAACTGGCGTTCGTCGGACGGCAAGATGGTCGGCGGCGTGCTCGTCTATCCCGTCGGGTACGAGGAGGGGACGCGCTATCCGCTCATCGTCGCCATCCACGGGGGACCGGCGTCGGCCGACATCCTGCGTTTCAACGGCGGCTACAACGCGCAGGTGTACGCGGGCGCCGGCTACGCCGTGCTCAAGCCCAACTACCGCGGCTCGCGGAACTACGGGAACGCGCACCGCACGGACATCGTCGGCGACTACTTCACGATGGGCTACGAGGACATCATCACGGGCGTCGACTACCTGATCGCCGAGGGGATCGTGGACGGCGACCGCATGGGCGCGCTGGGCTGGAGCGCGGGCGGCCACTGGTCCAACTGGATCCTCACCCAGACGGACCGCTTCAAGGCAATCAGTTCCGGCGCCGGGACGATGAACTGGATTAGCATGTACGCGCAGAGCGACGTACAGCGGAACCGGCAGTTCTACGTCGGCGACGGCTTCCTGTACGAGGACTTCGACA
>JAPPBA010000007.1 GCA_026705295.1 Candidatus Palauibacter australiensis | reverse complement strand
TCACGCTCGGCCTCGGCATCGGATCGGGGCGCGAGTACGTCGGCTTCCACCCCTTTTTCTCCCTCCTCATCCTCGCGGGCTGGATCTGCTACGCGTGGAACTTCTTCCGCCTCGCCGGGAAGCGGTTCTGGGAGCGGCCGGTCTACGTGACGATGTGGGGCGTGGGGATGCTCTTCTTCATCGTCACCTTCGTGGAACAGCACATGTGGCTGGTCCCGGGGATCTTCGGGGATCCGGTGCAGGACATGCGGATCCAGTGGAAGGCGACGGGCACCCTCGTCGGCAGCTTCAACCTCTTCGTCTACGGCTCGGTGATCTACCTGGGCGAGCGGATCTCGGGGGATCCGTCCTACGGGCGCTCGACGACCGCGTACATGCTGTTCGCGGTGGGACTGCTCAACTCGTTCACGAACTTCGCGCACCACACCTATCATCTCCCGGGGCGGGAGTCGGTGAAGTGGATCGCCTTCGTCGTGAGCATGATGGAGATCATCGTGCTCGCGCGGGCCATGTTCGACCTGTGGCGGGCGCTCCGGACCCCGAGCGACCCGGCGTTCTGCGCGGCCCGCGGCTCGTTCGCGGCGGCGAAGTGGTGGACGTGCGCGGTCCTGTTCGGCGCGATCCTCATCTCCGTCCCGCCCTTGAACGCGGTGATTCACGGGACGTACGTCGTCACGGGACACGCGATGGGGGCGATGATCGGCATCGACACGATGATCCTGCTGGGGGCGGCGATCTGGATCCTGAGCGAGCACTTTCAGGCCCGCGAGGGAGAGGACGCCTGGGACACGCTCCACACGCCTGCCATGCGCTGGAGTCTCATCGGGCTGAACGTCTCGGTGGCGGCGCTCGTGCTCTGGCTGCACGTGGTGGGGACGGCCGTCGGCGTGACGCGGGCGGTGCACGCGCCCGGCGAGACCTACGTGCCGCCGGACTGGGTGTCGGCCTGGAGCGGGATCGGGTTCGCGGTCTTCGGCACGCTGTCGCTGGTCTTCTTCGGATGGCTGCTCGTGCAACTCATGCCCCCCGCGTTCCGGTACTTCTGGGTGTCGGAGGAACGGGCATGACGGCATCGCGGGCCGGAAGCCGGCCGGGCATGACGGGCGAAGCACGTCCGCTGTGGACGCCGGATCCGGACTTCGCCGCGATGACGAACATGGCGCGCTTCACGCGCTACGCGAACGAGACGTGCGGGGCGGGTGCCGAATCTCCGGACGCGCTGTGGCGCTGGTCGATCCGCGAGCCGGA
This sequence comes from Candidatus Palauibacter australiensis, assembly GCA_026705295.1. Taxonomy (NCBI): domain Bacteria; kingdom Pseudomonadati; phylum Gemmatimonadota; class Gemmatimonadia; order Candidatus Palauibacterales; family Candidatus Palauibacteraceae; genus Candidatus Palauibacter; species Candidatus Palauibacter australiensis. The sequence goes on along the minus strand of JAPPBA010000007.1, from coordinate 2,978 downwards.
GGCGTTCTGGAACGCGGTGTGGGACTTCTGCGGCGTCATCGGGGAGCGTGGCGAGCGCGTGGTCGTCGACTTCGACCGCCTGCCGGGGGCGCGCTGGTACCCGGACGCGCGGCTGAACTACGCGGAGAACCTGCTCCGCCGCCGCGACGACGGGCCGGCGCTCCTATTCCGGGCCGAAGACCGCGTCCGCCGCGACCTTACGTGGGCCGAGCTCTACGACACGACCTCACGCCTCGCACAGGCGCTGGACGCGCTCGGAATCGAGCCGGGAGACCGGGTGGCCGGCTACGTGCCGAACATGCCCGAGTCCATCGTGTACATGCTCGCGTCGGCGAGCCTGGGGGCCACGATCTCCACCGCCTCGCCCGACTTCGGCGTGCAGGGCGTACTCGACCGCTTCGGGCAGATCGAACCGCGCGTCCTCCTCGCGGCCGACGGCTACTTCTGGCAGGGCAAACGGTACTCGAGCCTCGACCGCCTGCCGGAGATCGTGCGGCGCCTCCCCTCGGTGGAGCGCGTGATCATCGTCCCCCACACCGAACCGGATCCGGACATCTCGGCGATCCCCCACGCCGTAAGCTTCGACGACTTCATCGGCCCGTGGAGCGCGCGGGAGATCGAGTTCCGGCGGCTTCCGTTCGACCATCCCCTCTACATCCTCTTCTCCTCGGGCACGACCGGCGTCCCGAAGTGCATCGTGCACGGGGCGGGCGGCATCCTCCTCACCCACCTGAAGGAGCACCGGCTTCACGCGGACATCCGGCCGGGCGACCGCGCCTTCTACTACACGACCTGCGGGTGGATGATGTGGAACTGGCTGTCGTCGGCGCTGGCGAGCGAGGCGACGGCGGTCCTGTACGACGGATCGCCTTTCCATCCCGGGCCGCACGTCCTGTTCGACTACGCGGACGAAGTACGGATGACCCAGCTCGGCGTGTCCGCGAAGTTCATCGACGCGCTCGGGAAGGCGGGGCTCCGGCCGCGGGAGACGCACGACCTCTCCTCGGTGCGGACGATGCTCTCCACCGGGTCTCCCCTCGTCCCGGAGGGGTTCGACTACGTGTACCGGGACGTGAAGCCCGACGTCCACCTCGCCTCGATTTCGGGCGGGACGGACCTGTGCGCGGGGTTCGTGGTGGGACACCCGCTCCTCCCCGTGTGGCGGGGCGAGATCCAGGCGCCGTCGCTGGGCATGGACGTGGATGTGTGGGATGAAGAGGGGCGGTCGATGCCGGCCGGGAAGGGGGAACTCGTCTGCAAGTCGCCCTTCCCGTCGGTGCCGACGGGGTTCTGGGGAGACGACGACGGGAGCCGCTTCCACGCGGCGTACTTCGACATGTATCCCAACGTCTGGCGACACGGCGACTGGATGGAGTGGACGGAGCACGGCGGCACGGTGATCTACGGCCGCTCCGACGCGACGCTGAACGCGGGCGGCGTGCGGATGGGAACGGCGGAGATCTACCGGCTGGTGGACCGGCTGCCGGAGATTCTCGAATCCATCGTCATCGGGCAGCCGTGGGAGAACGACACGCGCGTCGTCCTCTTCGTGCGGCTCGCGGAAGGGCGGAGTCTGGACGAGGAGTTGGAGGCGCGGATCCGGAGGGAGATCCGGGAGAACGCCTCGCCCCGCCACGTCCCGGCGCGGATACTGGAGGTGACGGACATCCCGCGCACGAAGAGCGCCAAGATCTCGGAACTCGCCGTGCGAGCCGTGGTCCTGGGAGAGTCCGTGAAGAACGTCGAGGCCCTCGCCAACCCCGAGGCCCTCGAAGACTACCGCAACCGCCCCGAACTCCGCGCTTAACGGCTGCGGCCACGGGCTGCCGAAGGGCTGCCTGAAGCTTCACCGCCGCACTCGTCCTCGAACACGACCGGCTTGTATCCGGAGCGAGAAGGCTCAGGCAACTCGACCCCGTACTCGGTCCCGAAGTACCTCTCGACGACTTCCGAAGGTCTCGTTTCGTCGGCGGGGGTTCCACTCCTCGAAGCGCAAGCACTTGTGTTCTGCCCCGCTCCGCCGGCGAGTAGGGAATTACCGGCCGTGGCCGATCCGCCGCCGGGGGGGCGGTGCTACATTGCTCACATGACACTTTCGACTGCAGGTTTCTCGGCTTTTTCTGTTCGGGCGAGGGTCTCGGCTCCGCTACTGCTCGGACTCCTTGTCGTGCCGGGGTGCGGCGAGTCGGGGCTGGGGCCGGATGTGCCGGACAACAACGTGGTTCTGTCGGGGGACGGCGACTGGGGGGACGATCCCTATGTCGCGAACTCGGCCTCGGTGGACGGACACGGGTTGACCGTCGAGGTGGGGTACTCGGGCGGTTGCCGCAGGCACACCTTCACGCTGGTGATCTCGGAGACGTTCCTGGAATCGGATCCGGTGCAGCTTCCGGCGGAACTCGTCCACGAGGCGAACGGCGATGCCTGCGAGCGCTGGGTGACCGACACCCGCGTCTTCGATCTCGACCTGGTCAGAACGCGCTACCGGCAGTTCTACGGACCCGGACCCGGCACGGTCGTGCTGCGAGTCGAGGGTCTGCCCGGGGAGAGCCTCGTGTACGAGTTCGCCGGATAGCATGGCGGTGCGATGGCGGTGCGGATGAGACTGAGACCGGAGTCTGCCGGGCCGTCCGTGGCGCGGGGCGTCGCGCTCGCGGCGGCCGGGGTGGTGGGCGGACTTCTCGCGGCGGGAGGGTGTGTGGCGCAGGAGACAGCGGATTCGGCGGGGGGCGGCATCACGGCGGTCGAGGGACTCGCGCTGGGTCACTTCACGCTGGAGGAGCGGCCCACGGGCTGTACGGTCGTTCTCGCCGAGGACGGCGCCGTGGCGGGGGTCGACGTACGGGGCGGGGCGCCGGGGACGCGGGAGATCGCCCTCCTCGATCCGGTGAACAGCGTGCAGGAAGCCCACGCCATCGTGCTCTCGGGCGGGAGCGCGTTCGGCCTCGACGCGGCGTCGGGCGTGGTCCGGTATCTCG
>JAPPBA010000006.1 GCA_026705295.1 Candidatus Palauibacter australiensis | reverse complement strand
TGATGAGGGGAGCGCCCTCGTCGGCTACGGAGACTCTGCGTGCGGGGGGAGTGTCCGCATCGCCTTGAATCTGGAAGGTGATGAACTGGGAGACCCAGACGTCGGTCGGCTGGTCACGGTTCATCGCCGGCTCGAAGCGCATCGCCGCGGCGACTTCCGCGGCGGCGGCGTCCAGGACGCCGCTGCCGCTGCTCGTCTTGAGCTCCGAGTTCCGGACCATGCCGGACGTGTCGACGTACAGCCACATCTCGACCCGCCCGCCTATTCCCGCTTCCTTCAGGTTCGTCGGGTAGGCCTGCACCAGTGCATCGGACACTTCCTCCGCGTTCTGAAGAACCGGCGGCCTGTCGTACGCGATGAAGGACGGGCGGTCTCCGCGCGTCATGGCGTCCTCGCTGGGCATCAGCGGGGGCACCCATTCACTGGCTTCGGAGGGCGGGGTCACGGTCGCGGCGGGCGGTTCCGGCGCGTTCATGCCACTCTCGGGCCCGGGGCAGCCGAGGACGAAGAGGACGGCGACCATGGCCAGCCCCGAAGCGCCCAGCGTTCGGAGCAGACGCATGTTGACGGGCGGCTCGGTCATGCGGCGCAGGCGCCGTTCCACGGCCGGCTTCCGTTCGGCGAAGGCGGCCGCGGCGAGCAGCGACCCGGAGACGCGGCTCCCGACGGTGATGAGGGCGTCCGCATAGTCTCGCCGCGATTCGCCACGCCCGAGCACGCGACGGTCGCAGTCGAACTCGATCGCGAGCCGCAGCCGGGACACTTGCCACCACACGACCGGGTTCCAGGGCATCAGGACGAGCGCGGTGACCGCCGCCGCGAAGAGCCGATGGTCGCCGGCGCGCTGATGCTCGCGCTCATGGAGGAAGACGAGGCGGAGCAGCCGGTCGTCGAGTTCTGGGATCCACCTTGGCATGACGACGACCGAGCGCCGGATCCCGACGACGGCCGGCCCCCGCGCGTCGGAGATCATGACCGGCGATCCCGCCACGCGGCCCGGCTTCCACGTCCGCATCTCCGACCGCAGCCGGCCGTAGATCCGCCCGAGATAGGCGACCATGGCGACGGCCAGGACCAACCAGCCCCACCCCAGCACCGTGCCGACCGCCGCCGCATCGAAAGCTCCACCGGCCGCCGCGGCCGTTGCGGGCGACCCCGGCGCCGCGGTTGCGACCGCCAGACCGCCCAGCCCGGCCGCCGGCGCGGCCGACGACACCCCGAAGCCGGGAAGGAGTCCGGGCGCGAAGAAGGCGACCACGGGCACCGTCACGGACCCGGCGATTGCCGCGAACCACGCCCCGCGCACGGGCTTCCGGAAGTGGCCGAGCGCCCGCTCCGAGGCCAGGGCCGCCAGGGCGAGGAGTCCTGAAATCAACAGGCAGTATCCGATCCAGGCGATGACCATGTCCCTACTCCTTCGAGCTGAGGCGTTCGTCCACGAGACCGCGCAGGTTCTCGAGGTCCTCCTTCGAGAGCGCCCGGTCCGAGACGAGGTGCGTGAGCAGCAGTTCGGGCGACCCCTGGAACATCTTCTGAACCAGTCGGCGCACCGCGCTCGCGCCGGCGCAGTCGCGCCCCACGAGCGTGTGATAGCGGTAGGCTTTCCCCTCCTGGGTGTGCCCCACGTACCCCTTCTCCTCCAGCGTCCGGAGGATCGTGAGCACGGTGGTGTAGGCCAACTCGTCGCCGAGGCGTTCCTGCACCTCCGCGACGGTCGAGTCTCCTCTCTCCCACAGCACCGCCATGAGGTCGAGTTCCCGGGTCGTGAACTTGATCTCCACGAGATTGATCCTTTCCCTCCCGAACCATCAGCTTCACCGGTCTCGGCCGGCCGTCATCGAAGCGCTGGCGGACCCACCGAGGCGTCGTTCCCGATTCAGCGTAAACGCGCCGGGGCGCCGCTGTCAACTAGGTACGTAGTAGCAACGTTCGAGGGGGTCCGATTCGGACGCGGGCGGGAAGGTCCGGATCACGCGTAGCGGGAAGCCGGTGTTACGCGCAGCGCCAGTTGTGTGCGAAGCGCACGAACCAGGAGGCTCCGGCCGACCGCAGGAAGCTGCGGGCCTCGCGCTGATCGCCGGGTCCGTTGGGCGGGGAATAGGTGCCGGCCAGCACTCTCAGCTTCTCCGCGCTCAGCCTGTCGATCTGAGCCGTGTGATCTGCGGCTTCGATGAGCTCGGCGACGGTTTCCCGGCGATCGCGAGTGCTCATCGCCGCGGCACGAAACCAGGTCACCAGGTAGAGGTCGTTCTCCCCGACGCCATCGGAACGGTCCCCCAACAACTCAAGGCAGGCCTCGACCTCGCGCTCATCGTCATCGGTCATGGCCAGGAGGCCGGTGAGTGCCCATGCCTGCGCCCCGAACGGATGTTGACCCGTATGCCCGGGACGCCGGAGTAACGGCTCCATGTAGTGGCGGCAACGAGGGTAGTCTCCCTTGAAGAAGAGGCACTGCGCCTGATTCAGCAGGGCGTAGGCCCGGGCTTCGGGCGGGGTTTCAAGCGCCTCGTCCATCTCGCGGGAGCGACCGAGTTCATCGAGCGCCCGCTCGAAGTTGCCGAGTTCGAGCAGGACCGCGCCCAGGTTGTTGAGGTTCGCGGACTCGTGCCGGTTCTCGTCGAGGGTCTCGGAGGTGTCTTCCAGCAACTGGAGGGCGTCGTGAAGACGCGCCCCGCGCATGGCCACCCAGAACTCTGCGGCGGTGGCGGCCCTGAGGCCCTCGTAGCCGAGCCGGCCGAGCCCGTGGCGGTAGGTTTCGAGAACGAGGCGAGCTTCCGCGAGACCGCTTCGACCTCCCACCCGATGGAAGAGGAGCCGAAATGCGTCGCACCAGACGCCCGCGTAGTCGGCGTCCTCCCGGACGATCCCGCGGAGATGCGCGCGGATCCTGTCGAAACCGGGCTTCGCGTTGTGCCGAGGCGCGGTGTCGGTCGCCTCGAGTACGGCCATCTGCAGGTTCAGCGCGCGGAGGAGCGCCGGTTCGGTCGCGTGCCTGTGGGCTTCCTCCAGATTCTGTCGGTGCAGCCCCGTCGTGAGTTGGTCTCCCGTCGCCAGGTCCGCCCGCGCCAGCGCCAGTTGGACGCGGCTCAGGTCGTTCCCGGTGTCCGCGACCGCGGCAATCTGGTGCAGCACGCTCATGGCCCGCCGAAACCGTCCCCGCTGAAACTCGGCCTCGGAGAGGAGGAAACCGGAGCGCAGGCGGTCGGCGCCGGCTGTGGCATGCTCGAACGCCAACGCCGCCGCCTGACCCGCTACCGGAGACCGGCCTCTCCGCAAAGCCTCCTGCGCCGCCTCGCAGGCCACGCTGAAGGCACGAGAGGATTCTCCGGCCGCGGCGAACTCGGAGGCGGCCGCCGCACGCGCGCCAAGACCTGCGTTCTCGAGGGTTCGGGCCGCTGCCAGGTGCACCTTCGTGCTCGCGTCCGGCCGCAGATTCCACGCGAGCACGGCGCCAGCGAGGGGGCGGCTCACCGTCCATTGGCCGGTCTCGGAGTGTAACCACCCCTTGGCCCGCAGCCCTTCAAGGGCATCCCGGCTCGAATGTCCGGCAACGATCGATTCGGCGTGTGCGCGCGCAGGGGGCGTGAGCAGCGCCAGCGTCGTCGCCAGTCGTTCCTCCGGGAGCGAGAGGATCTCCAGTTGATCGCCGACGAACGACCGAACTTCGGCAGACCGCTCGTAGGCCAACCGCCCGCCCGCTTCCCGGTCGCTCACGGTCGCTGGACTGAAGCCGTGACGCACCCACGCCCTGAGGATGGCCCGAGCCAAAGCCGGATTGCCTCCGGAGAGCTTCGCACTCTCGACCGCCTGGGGACGACTGCATGCCCTCTCGGTGGCCTGAAGCGACGCCGCGCAGGCGTCGGTGGTGAGTGGATCGAAGGGGATCGTGAAGTCGACGAGACGGGCGGCTTCGGCCCGCCGGGCCACGTCCGGGCTCGAGAAGCCGACCACCATTGCGCCCGAGACGTCGGCGGTCCGCATGACGTCATCGACGGCCGCCCAACCCTGAACGTCGGCGTTGATGACGATGAGACGGGTCTTTCCGGGGTATCGGCCCATCTCCGAGGCCAGTTTCTCTCGCGTCCCCGCCAGATCCGGGGACAGCCACTGCACCTGCCCTCCACCGCCGCGTACGAACCGGGCGAAGTGACGCACTACATCCTCCCGCCCGAGACCGCGCTCGCCGGCCAGGACCAACCGTACGGGCGCGGCGCGGGACGAACGGAGCGCGACGCTCAGTTGGCGGAACTCGCTTCCTCGATCCGACATCTGCGGTTCGTGGCGCTCGCGCACCACGGGCGGTGGGGCGTCGAGCTGGCTCCTGGCCCACTCCGCCGTTTCCGTCAGCGTGGCGGCGCTGGCGACCCAGCCGCACTTCTCGAGTGCCCGGTAGTAGGCAAGGGCGGAGGCGTAGTCGCCTTTCATGCATAACGCACGCATGAGGGTGCTGTGCGCTTGTTCGTCGAACTCGTTCTGCCTCACGAGCCGGAGCGCCGCCAGACACGCCTGGTCCCAGTCGCCTCTCTCCTCGGCCGCTTGCTGCACGTTCTTGAGCGCCATGGCGACCAGGACGCGACAACGCTCGCGTTCGCCGTCCAGCCAGCGCTCGAACTCGTCGGCTCCCAGGTCGAGCAGGCCGGGGGCGAAGTCTCCCCGGTACAGGTCGATGACGGTCTCGTGGTCCCCGGCCTGGAACGCTCGTTCGAACGCATCGAGTTCGTAGGTGACCCGCTGCGGCACAAGCCGGACCGTGTTGGCGTCCACGGCGATCACCGGACCGATCGACGACCGGATGTCGTAGAGCGCCTGGCTGAGCGAGTGTCGCGCCTTCCGGTCGCGACTGTCCCAGAGCAGGTCGGCGAGCGTCTCCCGCATGTGAACCGTTCCGGGGTGTGCCACGAGATAGAGCAGGAGCCCCATATGCTTCCGTGACCGCAGCGTGATCCTCGCCCCACGTGCGTCCGAGGCCGCGACCTCGCCGAAGCAGCGCAGCGTGAGCATGTTCCTCCTCCCCGCGGTGATGGACTCGGCGCCGGTGGTTCCGTCGCCTGGAAACGATCCTACGGGGAGGTATGTACTCGGTATCAACACGTTGTTATATAATAAGATACGGGCGCGCAGGCGAGTTCTTTGCGGCACACCGATCCCCCCCAAAATGAGGGGAGTGGATGGGAGTCTTACGGGACTGTGTCGAGCGCTTCCAGAATGGTTTCCTCGATCTCGTCCAGCAGGTCCGGCCAGTCGAGCGTGGTGGTCTTCGTCACCGTGATGAAGTTCTCGACGATGAGCAGGGCACGGACGCCGTCCACCTCGAACAGACGCGCGGCCAGCGGATCCTCGGCGGCGGACTCGGGATCGAAATAGCTGCGGCTCCCTTCGCCAGGAATGTCACGGTCAAGCACGAACTTCGCCGCGTGCGGGTTGGGAGTGCCCTCAACCGTGATCTGGATGTCGGAGTCTGTCATCGGGTCCGGAGTTGGCGGCCGTGGAACGATCCGTTTGAGTATCGGCGGGCTGGGCTCGCTCGCAAGGCCTCCTTGCCCGGACTTCCGCCCGCGGGCACGATGCGAACGCGGACTCTCCGACCTGGATGATCCATGATCGATCGCAGGCAACCCGGACTCGGCGTCGCCCTTCCGGCGGCGGCCGTGGCGGTCGTGGCGACCCTCGCGGGGGCTGCGGCGGCGGCGGCGCAGTCGGATCGCGCCCGCCGGGCGCCGGATCGCGTCCTCGCCTTCCCGGCCCCGGTGGGAGAGGAACGGCTGGACGTGGACCGCGGGGCCATGGGCGCCTGGTACCGCATCCGCAAGCTCGCCACGACCGCGAGCCTGCTCCACATCACCGCCCATCCCGACGACGAACATGCCGGCATGCTCACGCTGGCCAGCCGGGGGTGGGGTGCCCGGACGGCCCTCCTCAGCCTCAACCGCGGCGAGGCCGGGGCGAACGCGATCGGCCCGGAACTCTTTGACGCGCTAGGGCTGATCCGCACGCGCGAACTCGTCCTCTCAGGCCGCTACTACGGCCTGGACGACCTCTACTTCACGACGGCGGTCGACTACGGCTACTCGAAGTCGGTGGACGAAGCCTTCCGCAGTTGGGACCGGGAGGCGGTGCTGGAGGACATGGTCCGTGTCATCCGTCTCAACCGGCCGCTCGTTGTCGTGAGCCGCTTTCACGGGTCGGCGCGAGATGGGCACGGCCACCACCACGCGGCGGGGCTGCTGACGCCGGAAGCCGTGGCCGCGGCCGCGGACCCTACGCGCTTTCCGCGCCAGATATCCGAAGAGGGGCTCCGGCCCTGGCGGGTCCTCCGCACCTTCCGCGGAGGGGTTCGCGTCGACGAACCGTACGATGTGGAGGTGAACGCGACCGGGATGAGCCCGTGGCTCGGCGATACGTACCAGCGCTGGGCCAGCCGGGGGCTCGGCCTGCAGCGTTCCCAGACGGCTGGGCGCGTGCGGACGGGCGGCGGCCGCTATTTCTACGAGCACGTTGACGGCACCGGCACCGGCACCGGCACCGGCGGCGGGACGGGGACGGCGACCGGAATCGCGGGTTCGTTCTTCGCGGGACTCGACTCGACGCTGAGGGGACTCCCCGCGCTCCTGAGCGAGGCGTCCTCTCCCGAGGCGGACTCACTGCTCGCTGAACTGGACCGCCTCATCGGCGCCGTGGCGGAGGCGTTCGACTTCCGCGACCCGGGGCGTGCCGTTTCCGACCTGGCCCGCGGGCTGGGCTGGGTCCGCGCGTCGATCGCGGCGCTGCCGGACGCTCCGGAGACGCGGTTTCACCTCTCGCTGAAGGAACGACAGTTCGAGGAAGCCGTTTGGGCGGCGAGCGGGACCGTCGTGTCCGCGGAGCTTGCGGGCGGCCCAGGGGTCGGCGGCGAAGCCGTCCTGGCGCCGGGTCAAACGGCTGCGGTCCACCTCCGGGTCGAGTCGCCGGAGTCCGTGGAGAGCGGCGGGGTCACGGCCTGGATCGCGAGCCGCGGCGGCGAGATCCTGGCGCCGCCGAGCCGGATCGCCGTTCGGCCGGACGGCTCGACGGAGGCGATCGAGGTCCGGATGCCGGCCGCCGCGCCCGCCGCACCGTACTTCGGACGCGGGGACGTGTCGGAGAACCACTACCAGGTATCGGACTCGGCGGACCTGCATCTCCCGTGGCGGCGGCCGGCGCTGGCGGCGGGCGTCCAACTCGCCCTCGGCGGGCACGTCATCGCGCACACGGTTCCGGTGACGGCCTCCGTCGCGCGGTTGCCCTACGGCTCCGTGACGCGGCGAGTGGAGACGCTGCCGGTCCTTTCCGTTTCCCTGGCGCCGGGCGTGAGCATCGTGCCGGTCGGCGGCGACGGCGGTGCGGGGGGCGACGGCGGGTCGCCCGGGGAACCGGCCGCGGCGCCGATGGAGGTGCGAGCGCGGGTCGTGGCGAACGCGGGGCCCCTCTCCGCCACGGTTCGTCTCGAGCTACCGGAGGGGTGGACGACGATCCCCGGCACCCCCGGCATCGTGGAGCACGACTTCAGCAGTCCGGGCGAGGTCATGGACGCGGCGTTCGTGATCGCGCCTCCGGCCGGATGGCGAGGCGAGGCGGAGGTCACGGCTGTGGCCCGTGCGCGGGGAGTCGACTACCGCCGGGGATACCGGACCATCGAGCATCGGGACCTGCCGCTCGCGCGGCTCTGGCGCCCCGCCCGCATGCCGGTTCGGTCGGTTCCCGTCACCGATCTGGACGGCGTGCGGGTCGGCTACGTGATGGGCGTCGGCGATGAAGTGCCGGCCGGGATCGAGGCGCTCGGCGCCACGGTCGAACTGCTGGACGAAGCCGCCCTCGCGGAGCTGGATGCGGCCGCTGGCGCAGATTCCAGCGAAGAACCGGGGTTCCAGGCGATCGTCGTCGGCACCCGCGCCTACGCGGTGCGCGAGGACCTCGTCGAACACAACCGGCGTCTCCTGGATTACGCCCGCCGGGGCGGGCACCTCATCGTCCTCTACCAGACGCAGGAGTACGTGCCGTCGGAGATGGCGCCGTATCCGGCTTCCCTCCCGCGGGGAGCGGAAGAAGTGTCGGAGGAGGACGCGCCCGTCCGCCTGCTCCGGCCCGACCACCCCCTGATGACCGCGCCCAACCGCCTCACCGAAGCCGATTTCGACGGGTGGATCGAGCAGCGCGGCTCCAAGTTCTTCACCGAGTGGGATTCGGCGTACACGCCGCTGGTGGAGACGCACGACACCGGCCAGGCGCCGCAGGAGGGCGTCTGGCTCACCGCTCCGGTGGGCGAGGGACGCTTCACCTATCTCGCGCTCGCCCTCCACCGGCAACTGCCCTACGGAGTGCCGGGCGCCTACCGCATCCTCTCCAACGTCATTTCATGGCGCTGACCACGCTCGACTGGGTCGTCGTCTGCGTGTACGGCGCGATCGTCCTCGCCATCGGGTTCGGGTTCGCCCGGCGGGCGGGCGGCAGCGTCGAGGACTACTTCATCGCGGGGCGCTCGCTCCCCTGGTGGCTCGCGGGCACGTCCATCGCGGCCACGTGGTTCGCGACGGACGCCCCGCTCGCGACGGCCGCTCTCGTGCGCCGGCAGGGCGTGTACGGCAACTGGCTCTGGTGGTACGAGGCGGCCGGGATCCTCATGCTGACCTTCTTCTACGCGCGTCTGTGGCGGCGCGCGGGCGTCCTCACGGACGCCGAGGTCATCGAGATCCGCTACGGCGGGGCGCCGGCCCGGGCGCTGCGGGGCTTCTCCGCCGTCTACCAGGGCCTCCTCAAGAACGCCGTCGTCATGGGCTGGGTCATGCTGGCGATGGTGAAGTTCAGCCGCGTGCTCCTCGGCTGGGACCCCGCGGTGACCCTGGCCGTGTGCGTCGGACTCGCGCTGGCCTACACGGTCGCGTCGGGACTCTGGGGCGTCGTGGTCACCGATCTGCTCCAGTTCGTCGCCGGCATGCTCGGGGCGATCACCCTGGCGGGGATCGTACTCACGCGCTTCGGCGGTCCGGCGGCGATGGCGGACGCCGTGCGCGCCGTCCCGGAGGCCCCACCCGGCGCCCTCGATCTCGTGCCGTCCGCCGGGACCGCGTCCTCGCTCGAGATCGTCTCCTTCCTGTGCCTCATCGGCATCCTGTGGCTGAGGAGCGGGCAGGGCGACGGCTACGTGGCCCAGCGCCTGTTCGCGACGCGGGACGAGCGGCAGGCCGTGAAGGCCTCGCTGTGGTTCGCCTTCGCGGGCACCGTGCTCCTCACCTGGCCCTGGATCGTGGTGGGACTCGGGTCGCTCCTCGTCTTTCCGCCGACGGCCATGGATCCGGCGCTCGCCGCCGACCCCGAACTCGCCTATCCCATGATGATCCGGGAACTCATGCCGGCCGGGCTCAGGGGGCTGATGGTCGCCACCTTCCTGGCCGCGTTCATGAGCACGATGGACACGCACCTGTGCTGGGGGGCGTCGTACATGGTGAACGACATCTACCGCCGTTTTCTGAGGAAGGACCGCTCCGAGCGGCACTACGTCGCGGCGTCGCGGATCATGGTCGTGCTGCTCGCGGTGGTCGCCGCGGGCGTGGCCTGGCAGATGGATTCGATCCAGCGGGGGTGGATCTACATCATCGAACTCACGGCGGGGGTCGCGCTCGTCTGGCTCCTGCGCTGGTACTGGTGGCGGGTGAACGCGTGGGCCGAGATCGCGGCCATGGCCGGCTCGGTGCTCCTGGCCAACGGGCGCGTACTGGTGGGCGCGCTCGATCCCGTGCTGCCCGCCGCGGCGATCCGGGCCGCGGACGGCTTCTACGCGCCGGAGATGGACCTCATTCGGGCGGTCGTCATCCTCGTCGCCTGCACCGCGCTCTGGCTCGCCGTCGTGCTCGTCACCCGGCCCGAGTCGGACGAAGTGCTGGACCGCTTCTACCGGCGGGTACACCCCGGCGGCTGGTGGCGCCGCGTGGCGGAGCGCACCGGCGTCCGCTCCACCGACCCGCCGGCGAGCCGCATGTGGCCGGGCTTCCTGCTCGGCGCGCTCTTCGTCTACGCGAGCCTGCTCGGCATCGGATACGTGCTCACGGGCCGGGCCGGCGCGGGCGCGCTCCTGATCGTCGTGTCTCTTGCGGCGGGGGCCATCACGGTGCGGATCGCGCACGCGGACACCTCCCCCGCGTCCTCGGAGACTTCCGCGCCCTCGCGGACCTCGCCATGAACGACCCGCTCAGGATCGTCCTCGTCGGGGCGGGCAGCCGCGAGTTCGGCCCGGCCTCGATCCGTGACGTCCTCCTCAGCGATCCCCTGTGTGACCGTGACCTGAGCCTGGTCCTCGTCGACATCGACCCGTCGGAACTGCCCCGCACGCGGGTGTACGCGGAGGCGGTGGCGGAGCGGCTGGGCCGGAGCGTCGCCGTCTCCGCGACGACCGATCTCGAAACCGCCCTCCCCGGCGCGAGCGCGGTGGTCCTCGCCATCGAAATCAACCGCTACTTCTACTGGGCCCAGGACTTCCACGTCCCCCGCGCGTTCGGCTCCTCCCAGATCTACGGAGAGAACGGCGGGCCGGGCGGCCTCTTCCACGCCCTGCGCAACATGGGTCCGGCGGTCGAGTTGGCGCGGGCGATGGAGGTCCACTGCCCGGAGGCGTGGCTGATCAACTACACGAACCCGCTCACGAAGCTGTGCGAGGCCCAGAGCCGGCTCTCGTCGGTGCGCGTCGTCGGACTGTGCCACGGCGTCTTCCACGGGATGGAACAGATGGCGCGCCTCCTGGAACTGCCGGTCGAGCGCCTCGACGCCCGCGCCAGCGGGCTCAACCACTTCAGCTGGTTCGAGTCCGTGCGCGACCGCGAGACGGGCGAGGATCTCTACCCGACCCTGCGGCGCCGCGAGCGCGAGGCGCACTGGCTCCACGACTGGGACGAGATCGCGCTGAGCCGCATCCTGTTCCGGGTCTTCGGCCGCTACCCCAGCCCCGGGGCGAACCACATCGGCGAGTACCTGGGCTGGGCGCGGGAATTCCTCGGCAGCAGCCTCCTCCAGTTCTTCTACGACCCCGTGCACGGCACCCCGTGGGAAACGGGAGAGACCCCCACCTGGCTCTACAACCTCGGCGAGAACCCGACCGACGTGCCGGCGTTTCCCGAGTCCCCGCTCCCCCGGGTGCGGGACGACGGCGGCGACCGCGGCGGGGAGGACCAAGTCGGGGCGGGCGGGGAACTCACGTCGTCAGGAGATCTCGTTCCTTCCGGCGAACTGGCGGTCCCCCTGCTCGAGGGCGTGTTGTGCGGGATCGATACGCATCTCGATGCGGTGAACGTCCCCAACCAGGGTTACGTGCCCACCCTTCCCGACGGGGCCGTCGTCGAAGTCCCCGCCCGCGCCGACGCGAGCGGGCTCCATCCCGCCGCCATGGCGCCGCTGCCGGAAGGGATCCTCGGATTGCTCAGGACCCAGACATCGATCAACCGGCTCCTCGTCGACGCCTTCGCTGAGGGTTCTCGCGGGACGCTGCTGCAGGCGCTCCTGCTAGATCCGACGACAGACTCCTACCGCACGGCGGTCCACACGATCAACGAGATGTTCCGGCTCCAGGCGGGCGTGCTCCCCGAGATGGAGTGGTAGCGGGCGGGTTGTCGGGGTCGGTGCCTTCTACCAATTGTAGGATGTCCACGCGCCGCAGTCGGTCGCCGGGCACGCGAGTCGGACCCGGAACGGCGAGTCGTCGGAGCGGGGCGCCCGGTGCTGCTCGACGCAGCGCACCATGCGGGCCTCGCACCGGGGGCAGTCCGGTTCGCCGCCGGGACCGGCGTGCTTGCGGTCGCGCCGTTCGAGCGCCTGGCCTGCCTCGAAATCGAGAAGCGGCCCCTGCTGCGGGGTCGAGTGCGACGGATCATCCATGGCGAAACACGATATTCCGGCTGCGAGGGGGTCCGCCAGCGCGGCAGCGGCGGGGTCGGCCAGTCCGGCTGCCGCACGATCGGCCAGCCCCGGTGCCGCGGCCGCCGTAGCGGAGTCGGCGCTGCCGCTCGACGATCGGATCGACGAGTTGCGGGGCCAGTTTCCGATCCTTTCCCGCAAGACCTACCTCAACTCCAACTCCCTCGGCGCGCTCTCTCTCCGCTCCGTCGAGGAGCGCCGGCGCTTCGAGGATCTGTGGCACGAGATGGGTGCGGCCGCCTGGTATGAGATCTGGGTCGCCAAGCTCGAGGAGGTCCGGACGCAATTCGGACACACGATCGAGGCCGACGCCGACACGATCGCGCTCATGTCGAGCGTTTCGGCCGCGGTCTCCGTCGTGTGGGGAGCCATCGCGGCCAGTGTCCGGGGCACGGGCCGCAACAAGGTCGTCCTCACCGAACTCGACTTCCCTACCGTCGGGCACCACTTCCTGTCGCAGCGGGCGAACGGCCTCGAAGTCGAGATCGTGCCGAGTCCCGACGGGATTCACGTCCCCCTCGAATCGATCCGGGCCGCCGTGGACGAGCGCACCGCGCTGCTCGCGACGTCGCACGTCTTCTTCACGAGCGGCAACACGCAGGACGCGGCGGAACTCACGCGCATCGCGCACGGCGCCGGGTCGTTCATCCTTCTGGACGCATACCAGTCAAATGGACAACTGACGATCGACGCCGGGGCGCTGGGGGTGGACTTCCTCGTCGGCGGCGCGCTCAAGTGGCTGTGCGGCGGTCCGGGGATGGCATATCTCCATGTGAACCCAGGGGTTTGTGTCGATCCGGTCACGCTTTCCTGGTTCGGTGTTGAAAACCAGTTCCTTTTCAACATCCGCGACGCGACCCCTCGGGCGGACGCCAGGCGCTTCGAACTGGGGACGCCCGCCGCGGGCGTCGCCTACACAGCCGCGGGAGGCCTGTCGACCGTCCTCGAGTACGGGATCCAGGCGATTCAACACCGTAATCGGTTCCTGGCGAACGATTTGCGGGAGAGGCTGTCGGATCTCGGCTACAGGCTCCACCAGGCGTCGGATCCGGCGGCGCGATCCGCCCTCGTTCTCGTGGAGTACGACGGAGACGCAGCCGCCGCGGTACGGCATCTCGCCGCGCGCGACGTGGTTGTCGACCATCGCGGACCTCTCGTTCGATTCTCCCCCCACTTCTACAACACCCTCGAGGACAACGAACGCGCCGTGGCGGCGCTGGCCGAAACATAGCGGTAAAGCAGGATGGTAAAGTGGCATGGTCAGGATCGGCCATGCATGGCCCGTAGCTGAGAAGGGAGGACACCGATGGAAGACCTCACGCGGGCAGTAGAAGTGTTCGTGTCGATCAACCTCATCGTCCTGGGGGTCTCGTACCTCCTCCAGCCGGACGCCTGGAAGGCGTTCGTGGAGCACCTGCAATCGAAGGGTACGGCGGGCAGCCTGACGGTCGCGTTCCTCGCCATGACGATCGGATCCTTCATCGTCGCCTTCCACAACGTGTGGGGTGGCGTGCCGACGATCCTCACGGTCTACGGCTGGCTGGCGCTGGCGAAAGGCGCCTGCTACGCCCTGCTGCCCGGAGTCGCTCTGAAGGGGATGGAGACGGGACTCCGGATGGGCGCCGGTCTGTGGCGGGCCGGCGGCGTGTTGGTCGCGGCGATCGGTGTCGTCGTCCTTCAACACGCGCTGCAGGGGTGAGGAACGCCACGTAGGGATGAGAAACGCCCCGCAGGGGTGAGAAGCTCAGGCCACTAGCGTCGACACTAGGTCAGGGCGGCTCGCGCGGACATTGCGAGGGCGCCCGTTTCGTCGAGCGCCCTCAGGCCCACGACGTTGTCCGACCGCCGTCCCTGAAGGGCAATCGTCCGATCGACGAACATGGGTCGGTGGGCGCGGAAGGTCAGCGTTCGCAGCGGCCGCCCTGAACGCCGGACCGCGAGATCCGCCAGGAGCAGCGCCGTGAGCGGCCCGTGCACGACGAGGTCGGGATACATCTCCACATCGCGCGCGTAGTCCCGGTCGTAGTGGATGCGGTGCGCGTTGAAGGTGAGCGCCGAAAACCGGAACAGCATGGCGGCGTTCGGCGTCACGGACTCCGACCACTCCATCTCGTCCTTCGGGGCCGGGACCTCCGGCAGCACCAGCGGCTCGGTGGGCCGCTCGAGAAAGACCAGGTCCTGTTCCTCGACGATCTCCCCGTCGTGGCCCGAGATCCGGTGCTCGACCGTGACAAGGACGAGAGGCCCGCTTCGACCGGCCTTGGGCGTGACAGACACGACCGTCGAGCGACGGCGGAGCCCGTCCCCCACTCGGACGGTCCCTTCGAATTTCAGGCGGCCGCCGGCCCACATCCGGCGCGAGAACGGCAGCGCCGGCAGGAAATCGCCGCGTTTCTGGTGCCCGTCGACGTCG
The DNA here is from genome assembly GCA_026705295.1 of Candidatus Palauibacter australiensis. Taxonomy (NCBI): domain Bacteria; kingdom Pseudomonadati; phylum Gemmatimonadota; class Gemmatimonadia; order Candidatus Palauibacterales; family Candidatus Palauibacteraceae; genus Candidatus Palauibacter; species Candidatus Palauibacter australiensis. The sequence continues at coordinate 11,850 of JAPPBA010000006.1, read as the reverse complement.
AGCTGGCTGCCCTGCGCCAGTTCCCGGCAGTACATCCAGTGGAACAGGGGCGGGAGCGGGTCTCCATCGCCCAGGGCCGACGGGTCCCGGTTCAGCGTGGCGAGCATGGCGCTCGCGAGCGTGGCGGAGGCCCGATCCTCGACCTCCTCGGTGCGCCCGACGCCGGGCGTCTCGCCCTCCATCTCCGATCCTCCCCGCTTCAGAACGATTTCGGGAGACCCAGGACGTGGGTCGCCACGTGAGACAGGATCAGATTCGTGGAGATCGGCGCGATCTGGTACAGCCGGGTCTCGCGAAACTTGCGTTCGATGTCGTACTCGGTGGAGAAGGCGAAGCCGCCGTAGGTCTGCATGCACATGTCGGCCGCGGCCCACGAGGCATCCGACGCGAGGTACTTGGCCATGTTCGCCTCGGCTCCGCACGGCGCCCCGTCATCGAACAGCGAAGCCGCCCGCTCGACCATGAGCGCCGCCGCCTCCGTCTTCATGTGGGCTTCGGCGATGGGGAACTGGATGCCCTGGTTCTGCCCGATCGGGCGCCCGAACACCTCGCGGCCCTTCGCGTATTCCGCGGCATGCTCCACGAAGAAGCGCGCGTCGCCCACGCACTCGGCCGCGATGAGCACGCGCTCGGCGTTCAGGCCATCGAGGATGTAGCGGAACCCTTCCCCCTCCTCGCCGATGAGGTTCGCCGCCGGCACGCGCAGCCCGTCGAAGAACACCTCGGTGGTGGAGTGGTTGATCATCGTTTCGATCGGCCGGATCGTGACGGACGCCCCGACTTCGTTTCGCAGGTCGACCAGGAAGACGGACATCCCGGCCGTGGGCTTCGCGCTCTCCTCGCGGGGCGTCGTGCGCGCGAGCAGGAGCATGAGATCGGAGTGTTCGGAGCGGGAGATCCACGTCTTCTGCCCGTGGATCACGTACGCGTCGCCGTCCCGCTCCGCGGTAGTCGCGATCCGGGTCGTGTCCGTGCCGCAGGTCGGCTCGCTCACCCCGAAGGCCTGCAGCCGCAACTCTCCCGCCGCGATTCGGGGCAGGTAGCGCCGCTTCTGCGCCTCGCTCCCGTGCCTGAGCAGGGTGCCCATGATGTACATCTGGGCGTGACAGGCGGCCCCGTTGCACCCGGTGCGCTGGATCATCTCGAGGATGACGCACGCCGCCTTGAGGTCGAGTCCGGCGCCCCCGTATTCCTCGGGAATGAGCGCCGCGAGATAGCCCGCCTCGGTCAGCGCCTCGATGAACGCGGTCGGGTAGGCGCTCTCGCGGTCCCGGTCCCGCCAGTATTCGCCCGGAAAGCGCTCGCACAGGCCGCGAACGCCCTCGCGGATCGCCTCGTAGCCGTCTTCGGAACTCGTGAACACGGGACGGAGGGTACACCGCGATGGCTCCGGGCGGAACGGGGCGGCATATTCTCCGCGGGAGGGAATGCGGGACGCGAATCGCCGGCCTGGATCGAGGTGGAGCGTTGAGCACAGTGGACGACCCGGACATGTCGCCGCAGCGCGACTCCGACGGCTCCGACGGCTCCGATTGGGGGGAGCAGGTCTTCCGATCGCTCCCGGGTCTCGGCATCCGTCACGTCGCCACGGTACCCGACGCCGGTCTGGGGAGGTTCCTCGAACTGTGCGAAGCGGACCCCGGGATCCGGCTCATCACGCTCACGACGGAAGAGGAGGGGATCGCTCTCGCCTGCGGAACGTGGCTTGGCGGCGAACTCGCGGCCGTCGCCATCCAGTCGAGCGGCGTCGGCAACATCGTGAACATGCTCGGACTCCCGAATGTGTGCCGGATTCCCTGCCTCCTCCTCGTGTCCATGCGCGGCGAAGCCGAGGAGCGGAACCCGTGGCAGGTCCCCGTGGGGCGCGCCGTGCACGACCTCCTCACCGCCCTCGGTGTGGACGTGTTCCGTCCGGAGTCCGCCTCCGGGGTGGCGGCAACATTTGCGGAGGCCGCCGTGCGGGCGCGGGATGCCGGACGTCCCGCCGCAGTGCTCGTCAGCCAGCGCATCATCGGCGCCAAGTCGTTCGTGGTCGGAGACTGATGCGGGGCGCCACGCTGGACCGGCGCGCGCTCGTCGCCGGGATCCTTGACCGACGCGGCGATGCGGCCGTGGTCGCGGGACTCGGTTCCCCGGCGTGGGATTGTCACGCGGCGGGCGACTCGCCGCTCAACTTCTACTTCTGGGGCGCGATGGGCGGGGCGGCGATGCTGGGGCTCGGCGTCGCCCTCGCGCGGCCGACGCGGCGGGTGCTCGTGGTCACCGGGGACGCCGAGATGCTGATGGGCGTGGGGAGCCTCGCCACGATCGCCGCCCAGGCCCCCTCCAACCTCGCCCTCCTCGTGCTCGACAACGAGGCTTTCGGCGAGACCGGACGCCAAGCGGGGCTCACGGGGAAGAACACGGACATCGCCGCGATCGCGCGCGGGGCCGGCATCCCGGCCTCCTTCACCGTCGGCGGTGAAACCGAGGCGACCTCGGCAGGAGTGGACGTCGACGCGCTGGCGGGAAGGCTGTTCGCGGAGGAAGGCCCGGTGCTGTGCGTCGCGAAAATCGCGCTCGGCGCGGAGCCGGACTCCTATCCGCCGCGGGACGGGGTCCTGCTCCAGGCCCGTTTTCGGGCCGCCCTCGCCGGCGACTGAGCGCGGCGCTTCACCGCTGTCGGCGCTGACGCGGGGGTCTGCGGCGGACGGCTACAGGAGGCCGGAAGGGTCGTAGCCCGCGCCGCGCAGGATGCGCTCCACCGCCTCGCCGAGCTTCGAGTTCGGCGTGGAGGCGCCCGCGGTGATGCCGATACTGATGTTCCCGTCCGGCAGCCAGGCGTCCTCCGTCACCGTCTCATCGGTTCCCAGCGGCTTGTGGGTGATGCGCCCGCGCACGGTATCGATGCAGGGGGCGTCCTCGATGTGGTACGTCGTCGTGTACAGGCTGCAGAGGTAGGCGAGCTGGTTCGTGTTCGAGGAATTGTAGCCTCCGATCACGACCATGAGGTCCGGCGGATCCTGCATCATGTCCTTCACGGCGTCCTGCCGCTTCTGGGTCGCCGAGCAGATCGTGTCGAAGCTGCGGAACCGGTCCGGCATCTCCTCCCCGCCCCAGCGGTCCGCGATCGCCTCGCCGAGTTTCGCCGCGATGGCCAGCGACTCGGAAGCCAGCATCGTCGTCTGGTTGGCGACGCCGATCTTCTCCAGGTGGAGGTCGGGATCGAACCCGTCGGACACGGACTCCGCGAACGTCTGCATGAAGGAAGCCCGCTCCCCTTCTCCGCGGATATACGAACAGACCATTTGAGCCTGCTCCATGTCGCGAACGACGAGGAACTTCCCGTCTTCGTGCTTGAGGACCTGCGAACTGGTCGCCCGCGTCTCCTCGTGCCAGTGCTTGCCGTGGATGACCGAGGTGAACCCCTCGCGAGCGTAGCCGTCCACCCGCTTCCAGACATTGAGTACCGAGCCGCACGTCGTGTCGACGAGAATGCAGTCGAGGGCCCGCAGCGCCTCGAAGTCGTGCAGCGTCACGCCGAAGGCCGGAATGATCACGACGTCGTCGACGGTGACGCCGCTGAAGTCGAACTCCCCGGCGTCGGAAGGATAGAGGAACTCGATCTCCATCTCCTGGAGCCGGCGGTTCACGTGCGGGTTATGGATGATTTCGCCCACGAGGAGGATCCGCCGATCCGGGAACTTGCGGCGCGACTCGTACGCGTAGTCCACGGCGCGGTCCACGCCGTAGCAGAAGCCGGAACTCTTCGCGAGACGCAGGAGGATCCGCCCCGCCTGCAACTCGTAGTCCCGCTCCCTGATGAGGGAGACGATGGCGCTCCCATACTCGAAATCGATCACCGGCTGGATCTCCTTCTTCAGACCCAGCCCGCGCCGATAATAACGTTCCTCCGCGGTCGACGTCTTGCGACCGCCCGGACTCAGCACCTGTTTCGCCATGCCCTAAAGATGGCAAGATCCCTCGCGGCTGCCAAGCAAGGGCCCGACGGCCGCCAAGCAAGCGCCGATGGCTGCCGTCTTGACGCACACCGCCCGCATCGGCAGACCTCTACAAGCGTCGTTGCGCCAAATCGGCGGACAGGGGGGGTACGGGGAGGGCAATCGGCGGGCCCGAAACCTGCACCGGAAGACGCGAATCCGGATGGCGCGCGCACGTCGCGCGAGGACATAGAGCTACGCAAGTATGAGCGAAGAAAACGAGATGAAGGTCGCCGCAGCGGAGAGCGCCGCAGCGGAGAGCGCCGAAGCCCCGGGCGCCGCCGAAGGGGCCGAAGAGACGGAAGCCGGGCGCCGGACCGAGTCCAAGCGCCTCCGGCTGCCTGTACTCCCCCTCCGGGGTACGGTCGTGTTCCCCGCCGTGGCGGCGCCGATCGCCGCGGGTCGGGACAAGACGATGAAGGCCATCGACCGGGCGATCGCAGGGGACAAACTGCTTTTCGCAGTCGCCCAACTCGATGCCGAAGTCGAGCGGCCGGACCCCGACCACCTGTACCGCATCGGGACCGTGTGCCGAATCGCGCAGATGCAGAAGGTGCCCGGTGGCATCCAGATGGTCATCCAGGGCGACACTCGTGCCGCCGCCCTCGAATACCACGAGCGCGACGGATACCTCGAGGTCGTTGCGCGCGAGATGGACGACATGGATCCGCTCGACGCCGAAGAGCGGGCCTTCGCGGCTCTCTACAAGGAGGTCAATGAGAGAGCCGCGGATGTCAGCCGCCTGCGCGGCGTCCCGAAGGAAATCGTCGATCACCTCCTGGGCGGGGTGTCAGCGCCCGGCGAGCTGGCCGACCTCGTCGCCTTCTACACCGAACTCGAGGTCGAGCAGAAGCAGGAACTTCTCGAGACCCTCGCTGTCGAGGCGCGGCTGCGCTCGCTTCTCGTGCATCTGCAGAAGCAGATCGGTCTGCTCGAGGCGCAGGAGGAGATCCGCGAGCAGGTGCAGGAGGAGTTGGGGGAGCGGCAGCGCGAGATCTTCCTGCGCGAGCAGATGAAGGCGATCCAGAAGGAGCTGGGCGAGGACATCGACTCCCAGGAGGCGAACGACCTCCGCGAGCGCATCGAGGCGCTCGAGTTGCCGGAGGAGGCGCGCCAGGAGGTCGACCGCGAGCTCCGGCGTCTCGAGCGCATCCCGCGCGAGTCGGCGGAGGCTCAGGTCGTGCGGACGTACCTGGAGATCGTCGCGGACCTCCCGTGGTCCGAGACGACCGAGGAGCAACTGGACATTGCCCGCGCCGAAGAGATCCTGGAGCGGGACCACTACGGGCTTCAAGACGTCAAGGACCGCGTCCTCGACTTCCTCGCGGTCCGGAAGCTCCAGGAAGAAACGCGGGTTCGCGAAGCCGCGGAATCGGGGGCCGACGACGCGCAGGCCGACGAGGCGCAGGCCGACGAGGCGGACGGCGACGGCACGGAGACCGAGGCGTCGGGGAACGGCGACGCGACGGGCGAGCCGGATGCGACGGCCCCCGACGGCTCCGGGGGGAACGAGGAAGAAGCGGAGGACACGGAGACCGACCCGGTACCGGGGTACGAGGACGACCGCGCGGGGGAGACGCTGCTCTTCGTCGGACCGCCAGGCGTGGGCAAGACCTCCATCGCCCGTTCGATCGCCGACGCCATGGGCCGCAAGTACGTCCGCGTGTCGCTGGGCGGGGCGCGCGACGAGGCGGACATCCGCGGACACCGGCGTACGTACGTGGGCGCGATGGCCGGACGCATCATCGAGGGGCTGAAACGGGCGGGTACAAAGAACCCCGTGTTCCTCCTCGATGAGATCGACAAGCTGGGCGTGTCCTTCCAGGGCGACCCCTCGGCCGCGCTGATGGAGGTGCTCGACCCCGCGCAGAACGAGGCGTTCGTCGACCATTACCTCGGGGTGCCCTTCGATCTCTCCGAGGTGCTGTTCATCGCCACGGCGAACGTCTTCGAGCAGATCCCGGGACCCCTGCGGGACCGGATGGAGGCGATCGAGTTCCGCGGCTACACGGAAGCCGAGAAGCTCGAGATCGCGCGCCGCTTCCTCCTGCCCCGGCAGAAGCGACGGAACGGCCTGCTCCCCGAGCAGGTCGAGGTCGATGAGGGCGCGATCCGCGCGATCATCACCCGCTACACCCGCGAGGCCGGCGTGCGGCAACTCGAACGCGAACTCGGTTCCGTCTGCCGGAAGTCCGCGCGGAAGATCGCGACGGGGTCCTCGGAAGCGGCGGTGGGCGCGGACGACCTGCGTGAACTGCTGGGCCGGCCGAAGGTGCATGCCGCCGAAAAGATGGAGGATGACGCGGTCGGCGTTGCGACGGGCATGTTCTACACGCCCGTGGGCGGTGACATCATGCTCGTCGAGACCCGGGTGCTGAAGGGCAAGGAGGGGCTCGTCCTCACCGGACAGCTCGGCGACGTCATGAAGGAGAGCGCGCAGGCCGCCCTCACCTTCGCGCGCAGCCATGCGAACGGGCTCGATCTCACGGAGGAGCGGCTACGGGATCACGAGATTCACATTCACGTCCCGGCCGGGGCCATCCCCAAGGAAGGACCGTCGGCGGGCATCGCCATGGCGGTGGCGCTTGTGAGCGCCCTGGGCGACCACCCGGTGCGGCACGACGTCGCGATGACGGGCGAGATCACGCTCTCCGGGCGCGTGCTCCCGATCGGCGGCGTGAAGGAGAAGGTGCTCGGCGCCGCCCGCGCGGGGATCGGCGAGATCATCCTGCCGGCGGTCAACGAGGGCGACCTCGAGGACCTCCCGGATCACGTGTGCGAGCAGCTGGACTTCCACCTCGTGGAGACGCTCGACGAAGCGCTCGCCGCGGCGCTGGCCAACGGTTCGCTCAAGGAGGGGGCGCTCGCCTTCTCGGAGAGCGGGACGGCCGGGAACTGAGGCGAGAGACCCCTCAGGCGGGTGACCGTGACTGCTGGGACGACGCGGCGTAGCGCAGGAGATCCCCGATCGCGTCGAGCATGATGTGGGGGCGTTCGATCACCAGTTCCCGCTCCGAGAACGGACCCCACAGCGCGGCGATCGTCGTCACGCCGGCCGCGTGGCCCGCCCGCATGTCCCATACGGAGTCCCCCACGTAGGCGGCGGTTTCGGCAGGGGCTTCCAGGCGTTCCAGCGCCAGCCGGATGGGGGCCGGGTCGGGCTTGTGCGGCACGGGCTCATCGGACGTGACGATCACGTCGAAAAGCGCCTGGTCCAGCGCGCACGCCGCCAGGCTCCGGGCCGTTCCGGCGCTCGCCTTGCTCGTGACCACGCCGAGCCGGACCCCCTCCTCGCGTAACCGGACGACCGTCTCGCGGACGCCCGGAAACGAGCGGATGAGCCGTTCGTGTTCCCGGAAGTTGTGGTCGATGTAGGTCTCGACCATGGCCTGTACTTCCTCGGCCGAATCCACGAGATAGCCGAGTTGGGTCCGCAGCGGCTGGCCCAGGGTGCTCAGCCACACCTCGTCCGGCGGGGGGTCCTCGAAGTGGGCCTTCATCGTATGGCGCCACGATGCCGCGATGAGGTCGGTCGAGTCCACGAGGGTCCCGTCGAGATCGAACAGGATCGTTTCCAGCGGCGTTGGGCGAACCATGGCAGCGAGGGTGCCCCGGGCCGGGCGTAGCGTCAACCCCCCGCCTTGCCGATAATCGGGCCATGAACGAGAGGAAAACGGGCGGAGCGGGGAAGATCCGCAAGATCGCGATCAACACCGGCGGAGGGGACGCACCGGGGCTGAACGCTGTCATTCGCGCCATCGTGTTGAGCGCCCGCCGCCGCGGCTGGAGCGTGGTGGGCATCGAGAACGGCTACGGGGGGCTGCTGCCGGATGATCCCGGGCAGGTGATTCCGCTGGGGAGCGATGAAGTGCGGGGGATCACGCACCGTGGCGGGACGATTCTGGGGACGACCAACCGCTCGGACCCGTTCGCGTGGCCCGTGCGCCTGCCGGACGGCTCGATCGAGCGGCGCGACCGATCCGGTGAGGTCATCGAGAGCCTCCGGCAGCATGGCATCGACGCGTTGATCGCGATCGGCGGGGACGGCAGTCTCCACCTCGCGCACCGGCTGTCGAAGCGGGGGCTCCCGGTGGTCGGCGTGCCGAAGACGATCGACAACGACCTGTGCGGAACCAGCCTCACGTTCGGGTTTCTCACGGCGGTGGCGACGGCGACCGACGCAATCGGGAAGCTTCACTCCACGGCGGAGAGCCACCGCCGCGTCATGGTGGTGGAAGTCATGGGACGGGACGCCGGATGGATCGCGCTCTACAGCGGGCTGGCCGGCTCGGCCGACGTCATCCTCATCCCCGAGATTCCCTTCGACATCGAAAGGGTGTGCGACAAGATCCGGGAGCGTGAAGCGGCGGGGCGGGAGTTCAGCATCGTCTGCGTGGCGGAGGGCGCCAAGCCCGCCGGAGGGGAGATGGTGACGAAGACCGTCCACGGCGGCGGGGACGACCAGGAGCGGCTGGGCGGCCTGGGCGACATGGTGGCGCGCGAGATCGCACGGCGCACGGGGAAGGAGACGCGGTCGCTGACGCTGGGCCACCTGCAGCGCGGCGGCACGCCGACCTCCTACGACCGCGTCATGTCGCTGCGCTTCGGCGCCGCCGCCGTGCGGTGCGTGGCCCGCGGCCGATTCGGGACGATGGTCGCGCTCGATCCGCCGCTCGTACGCGCGATCCCGCTCGCCGAGGCGCTCGCCAACCCCAAGCTGGTGCCCGTGGACGGCGACATCGTGATGACGGCCCAGGCGATCGGGGTCAGCCTCGGCGACTGACCCCGAACTCGGGCCGCTGCTGTTTCGGGGCGGTCAGCCGGTGGCGGCGGCGTAACGGGCGGCCACTGCGGCCCAGTCGACCACGTCCCAGAACGCGGCGAGGTAGTCCGCGCGGCGGTTCTGGTAGTTCAGGTAGTACGCGTGTTCCCACACGTCCACGCCCAGGAGCGGCGTGTCTCCCTGCATCAGCGGGCTGTCCTGGTTCGCGGTGGAGTACACGGAGAGTTCGCCGCCGTCCCCGGCCACGAGCCACGCCCAGCCGCTGCCGAAGCGGGTGAGCCCCGCCTGCTGGAACGCCGCCTTGAAGTCGTCGAAGGAACCGCAGGCGCCATCGATGGCGGCCGCGAGGTCGCCCGACGGACTCCCGCCCCCGTCCGGAGACATCGCAGTCCAGAACAGCGAATGGTTCGAGTGTCCGCCGCCGTGGTTCCGCACCGCTCCGCGGATCGACTCGGGCACGTCTGCGATGCCGCGCAGGAGCGCCTCCAGGGAGAGGCCCGCGAGGTCGTCGTGACCTTCGAGCGCGCCGTTCAGCATGTTCACGTACACCTGGTGATGCTTGCCGTGGTGGATCTCCATCGTGCGCGCGTCGATCGTCGGTTCGAGCGCGTCGTGGGCGTACGGCAGGTCGGGCAAGGCGTGCATCCTACCTCCTCGGAATCAAGAGCCCCCGGCCGGGGGCCGTAGTGACGAATGCCGGATTCTTGAACGCTTCGCCAAGGTATGCGCGCGGTGGGGACCGTGACCAGCCGCTTCCGCCTCCCGCGTGCACCCGTGTGCTCCCGTGTGCCGTGACCCGCTTCGCGCTTGCCTCGTCTTTCTCCTGTCCAATCGCTTCAACCATGAGGAGAGCTTCAACCATGAGGGGAGGGATCGCGGTGGCGGGAAGATGTCGTGCCCTGGCGGTGGGGCTGCTCGTACTGACGGCCGCGGGTTGTGCGGAGGAACGGGGCATCGTCGGACCGCCGCTGCCCGATCCCCCCTTCGATCCCGAGTTGGCGGCGAACTCCATCTACTCGCTTCGGTTCGCCGCGGACAACGCGATCGTGGCGCAGGTGCGGACGATCGCCGAGGTGCTCGGGCTGTCCGAACCCCGGGCGAATCGGGTGGCCCACGCGCAGCTCCGGGGCGCCTCCGATCGGCTCGATCTTCTCCGCGCTCTCGAGCCGCGTTCGCTCGAACGCGCGGTGGCGAACGTCGCGGCGAGCCGTGCATCGGGCGGGAAGACGCCGCTCTTCCCCATCAACTTTCTCGGCAAGGAGTTCATCTTCGACGCGTCCATCGACGCGTACGTGGAGTACGGGGACGGCGGCCCCGAAAACGGAGTCCGGTTCGAGCTGTACGTGGTGGACCTTTCGTCCGGCCTTCCAGCGCTTCCGCTGCGGCCGTTCGGGTTCGTGGATCTCACGGACGAGAGCGACGCGGTGTCCGCGCGGCTGCGGATGCGGGCCTTCGATACGAGCGGCGGCGGGACCTCGCGGATCGCCGACTACCTCGTGGACGGCGCCTTCGCATCCGACGCGAACGGAGTGTCGGTGAGCCTGCTCGCCGAGGGCTTCGCGGAAGACCAGAACGGGCGCTTCGACTTCGAACTCGACGAGTTGCTGGAGTTCGATGACGCGGCCGGCATGACGTATGTCACGTCCACGCACCGCGTGCTCTCGGCCGAGGGGACGGAGGTACGATTGCGGGTCGGTGGCGGTCTGTCGGCGGACGGATCGCACGCGGATCTCCGCTTCCGCATGGACCTCGATGGCTCGGCCGGGCGGACGCTCGTGGACCTCGCCGTCGTGAACGGGGCGCAGGAGGGCGAGATCCGCCAGGCGGGGCGCGTGGAGGCGCTCGTCGAGGGCACCGTGGACGCACCCGTCTTCATCGATGCTGCGGGTCGGGGATTCACCAACACGGAACTCGCGGCGCTCGACGAGATCCTGTTCGGCATCGACGACGTGCTGGCGTTCGCCGGTGAGGCCTACGTCCCCCTCGCCGATCTCTTTGCCTACTAGCCGTCCGTGGCAAACCCCCGCTGCGTTCGGGGCGTCAGGCGGCGGCGATTTCGTTGAGGGCGCGGCGGACGAGGACGGGGATCATGGCGCGGCGCCATTCCGGATCGACCGTGATGTTGGAGAGCGGGTGACACTGGCGGAACGCCTGCTCGGCCACGGCCTCGATCACGCCGGGACCGAGACGGTTCCCCATGGCGGCATCCTCGACTTTGCCCACGTGGCGGGGATAGGCGCCCATCGCTGAGACGACGAGGCGAAAGTCGGACACGCGGCCGTCGTCGTCGCGCCCGACGCGCACCGCTAGGTTGGCCAGCGGGAAATCGATCGCGGCGCGCGGCCGGAGTTTCTGAAACGCAACCTGCGTACCCGCGGGCGGCCGCGGAACCCGGATCGCGACGACGAGTTCGCTTCTCCCGATGGATCGGTTCCAGATTCCGTCGGATGTGAAGAATTGCCGTATCGGTACGTCGCGCGTCCCGTCCTCGTCCGCGACCTCGAGGATCGCATCGAGCACCGCGAGCACGGGCGGAGTGTCCGCCGAGTGCGCCGCGACGCAGCGGGTGCCGCCCTTCACGACGTGGCAGAGGTCGCCGTCCTTCTTCAGACAGTAGCCGAGCGCCTTCCGCCAGAACTTCGTCTGGTTGTAGTAGGCGCACCGCGTATCGAGGCAGACGTTGCCGCCGATGGTGCCCACGCGCCGTAGCTGCGGACCCGACACGAGTTCGGCGGCGCGCGCCAAGCTCGGGATCCGCGCGAGGATGTCAGGGTGGGTCGCGACCGAAGTCAGCGTCTCGGCCGCCCCGATGCGGATTTCCTCCTCGCTGGAGGCGATCCCGTGCATCTCCCGGACCCGGCTGAGGGCGACGAGGTGGCCGGGCGTGAATAGCCCGTGCTTCATGTTGGGGACGAGATCGGTCCCGCCGGCGATGGGCATCGCATCGTCACCATGGACGGCGAGCAACGACAGCGCCTCGTCGAGCGCATGCGGCATGTGGTATTCGTACGGATGAAGCCTGAGCATGTCCGGCAACCTAGTGTCGTGTCCCGGACGCGACACTAACCTGTGGGCCGGATCGCGTTC
>JAPPBA010000005.1 GCA_026705295.1 Candidatus Palauibacter australiensis | reverse complement strand
AGTTCGGATTGGAGTCTGCAACTCGACTCCATGAAGCCGGAATCGCTAGTAATCGTAGGTCAGCCATACTACGGTGAATACGTTCCCGGGCCTTGTACACACCGCCCGTCAAGCGATGGAAGCTGGGGGTACCCGAAGCCGGTGGCCTAACCTTCGGGAGGGAGCCGTCGAAGGTAAACTCAGTGACTGGCGCTAAGTCGTAACAAGGTAGCCGTAGGGGAACCTGCGGCTGGATCACCTCCTTTCTAGGGAGATGTCCTTTCGATGAGAAAGGCGCACCTGGACCTCCTGCAAGTCACTCACCTTCTTGTTCAACCTTCCGGCTCGATCGCCGGCCTGCTCCAACCCGTGGTCCGCCCATGACCTTCAGGGCCGGTTTCGTCGCCATCGTCGGGCTTCCCAACGTCGGGAAGTCCACGCTGCTCAACGCCTTCCTCGGAGAACGGCTCGCGGCCGTCACGCCGAGGGCCCAGACGACCCAGCGTCGACTCCTTGGGATCTACTCGGACGAAGCCGCGCAGGCCGTGTTCATCGACACGCCCGGCCTCCTCGAGCCCCGCTACACCCTGCATCGGTCGATGCGCGAAGAGGCGCTCTCGGCGCTGGAAGACGCGGATCTCATCCTCGCCGTGGCCGACGCGGGGTTCGAAGCGAGCCTCGCCTGGGCGGCCGAGTTCGCGCATTCGGTGGGTGTCCCGAAGATCCTCTGCCTCAACAAGATCGATCGGCTTGAGACGTCCGGCCGCGAGGAGCTGCGGGCCCGATACGCAAGCGGCGGCTGGCACGGCGTATACGGGACGTGCGCCACGAGCGGCGAGGGGGTGCCCGAGGTGCTCGCAGCCCTGTTGGGCCGCCTTCCGGAGTCACCGGCCCTGTATCCCGTGGATGAACTTTCCGACGCGCCGGTCCGGCACTTCGTCGCCGAGATGATCCGGGAGACGTGTCTGGAGGAGCTGGCGGATGAGGTTCCCTACGCCGTGGCCATCCGGATCGAGGAGTTCCGCGACCGGGAAGGGGGAAGGCCCACGTACATCGAAGCCCTGATCTACGTGGAAAAGGAATCCCAGAAGGGGATCGTCGTGGGAGCCGGGGGAAGGACGATCCGCAAGCTCGGAACCCGCTCCCGCCTGAAGATCGAACGCTTCCTCGGGCGGCGGGTCTACCTCCGGCTTCGGGTCAAGGTTCTCCCGAACTGGCGGAAGAAAACGCATCATCTTAGGGTGCTCGGGTTCCGCGTTCCCGCGCAGGAGAACTGATGCCCCTCGATGACAGACTGCTTGAGATCCTCGCCTGCCCGAAGTGCAAGGGCGAACTGGAGTACCGCGTGGGGGAGGGAGAGGAAGCCCTGCTCTGTCGCCCCTGTCGCTTGAAGTTCGAGGTCGACGAGGGGATCCCGATCATGCTCATCGACGAGGCGACGCCTCTCTGACCCCCCGCGGCCGGTCCGGGGGCCGCAGCCGATCCGGGGGCCGCGGCCGACACCGGGGTCGCCGGCGACTCAGCGGACGGCTGCAACGGATCGAGAGCGGGGCGGCCTTCGTCATCCCGGACGAGGGCGACGAAGACATCTTCGTCCGCGCCCGCGATCTCGCCACGGCCGTCGACGGCGACCGCGTCGCGGTGCGGATCGAAGACCGCGGACGGCGCGGACCCCGCGGGACCATCGTCGAGGTGCTCGACCGGGCCCATCGGCATGTCGTCGGCGTGTTCCGCGCCGAGCGCGGGCACGGTTGGCTCGCCGCGACCCGGCCCAAACCGGGCATCGACTTGTTCATCCCGGTGCGCGCTCGCGGCGAAGCCGAACCCGGCGACCTCGCGGTCGTCGAGGTCACCGACTGGGGAGAGAAGGGTCCGGGCCCGGCGGGCCGCGTCGTACGCGTGCTCGGACCCTCCGACGATCCCGGCGTGGCGGTACTCGCCATCCAGGTGGGGTACGGGATCCGCGATGCGTTCCCCGAAGCCGTCGAGGACGCGGCGGCGGTCCTGGCCGCCCGCGGGATCCGGCCGGCGGACCTCAAGGGACGGGAGGATTGCCGGGGCGACCGCGTGATCACGATCGACCCCGCCGACGCCCGTGACCACGATGACGCGATCTCCATTACAAGGCTCGCGGAGGGCGGGGCGCGGATCGGCATTCACATCGCAGACGTGTCTCACTATGTACGCGAGGGAGATCGCCTCGACGCGGAAGCCTGGGAGCGCGGCACGAGCGTGTACCTCGTGGATCGCGTGCTGCCGATGCTCCCCCACGCGCTCTCGAGCGGCCTCTGCTCGCTCGTGCCCGGCGAAGACCGCCTGACGCTGGCCGCCTTCCTCACCGTCGACCGCCGGGGAGCCCTCCGCGGGACGCGCTTCGCCCGGGCCGTCATCCGAAGCGCGCACCGGCTCTCCTACGAGGAGGCGCAGGAGGCGCTGGACGGCGGAAGCACGTCGGCGACGGTGCGGGATCCGGGCCTGCGCGAGGACCTTCGGGCGCTGCTCGACGCGAGCCGAAGCTTCCGCCGACGCCGCCGGGCGCGCGGCGGTCTGGACTTCGACCTGCCGGAGTCCCGGGTCCTGCTCGACGAGGAGGGGGCTCCCATCGACGTACGGCGGCGCGAGCGGCTCGACTCGCACCGGCTCATCGAGGATCTGATGATCGCGGCGAACGAAGCGGTGGCGAACTGGGCGATCGAGCAGGGGGTGCCCGTACTCTACCGCATCCACGAGGAACCGAACCCCGAGAAGCTCGACACGCTCCGCCTCCTGGCGGGCGAGTTCGGTCTGTCCTTTCCGCAGCGGAATCCGCGCCCGCGCGACTTCCAGCGCCTGCTCGACGCGGTGAAGGGCAGGGTGGAGGAGCCGGTCATCTCGGTGCAGGTGCTGCAGAGTCTCGCCAAGGCCCGCTACGAGACGCGTAACGAGGGTCACTTCGGGCTCGCTTCGCCGGCGTACCTCCACTTCACGTCGCCCATCCGCCGCTACCCGGACCTCGTCGTCCACCGGCAGTTGGCTCGCTGGCTGGCGGAGCCGCGCAGCGTTCGCGACATCGACAGGGAATGGCTCTCGACGACGGCCCGGCAGGCTTCGGCGCGCGAAGAGAACGCGGCCCGTGCGGAGCGGGATTCGGTGGAACTCAAGAAGGTCGAGTTCATGGACCGGCATGTGGGCGATCACTTCGAGGGCACGATCAGCGCCACGGCCCGCTTCGGGTT
>JAPPBA010000004.1 GCA_026705295.1 Candidatus Palauibacter australiensis | reverse complement strand
CGCTCGCGCGTTCCCAGACCACGGTCGTCTCGCGCTGGTTCGTGATGCCGATCGCCGCCACAGGGTACCCGAGCGTCTCGGCGGCCTCAATGACCTCCCGCGTCACGTCGACCGCGTCGTCCCGAATGCGCTCGGGATCATGCTCGACCCGGCCCGGCATCGGATAGCGCTGCGGCAGCTCGCGCTGCGCCGTGGCCAGCGCCACCCCCGCGCGATCGAACGCGATAGCGCGCGTGGAGGTCGTTCCCTGGTCGATTGCGATCACCGCGGGATCGGTCATGGTCCCAGGCTAAAGGCTCGATCCGCGCGGTTTCAAGTCCCGCAATTCCGCAACGTTCTGAACGCCACCCATCCCCGGCCACCGAGCGGAACTCGGGGGCCGGGGACGGTTCGCAGCGGACACCTCAACCCGCGTGGAAGGCGGCTTCGAACCGGTCACGCCGTGTGCGCGCCTCACTGAAGGTCACACCGGACGTGGATGCGGTCGCCGTCATGCATCTCGTATGTCCCAACGTTGAAGCTCACGGGGATACTCCAGCCAAACCAGATACTGACGGAGACCGTCGCCGCCCGAGAGCCCACCAGTCTCGCGGATGCCGGATGGTCCGGACCGCCCGACAGGTACGGCGCACACTTGTCCTGTGCCGCGGCTTCGGACGGCTGCGCCAGAGATAGCGCCAGGGCCCCCACGAAAAATCGAGCCACCGCGAGCGGCCACGCTCCTCCGCGATTTCTCCTCGTCCTCATCATCATCCACCTCCCTGATTGGTCCTGGAGGGCGACGCCCTGCCGCCCTTTCCAGTATCAGGATCCGGAGAGTCTTCAACGGGCCATCAACGAGAGTCGCGACGGCGGGGGCAGTCACGGGTCCCGGGCTACCAGCTTCACCGGTGCGGTTTTAAGTCCCAGACCCCCTTGGGGTTCCGTGAGCACGGCGCGACGCAGTCCATCGAGGTACAAGCCTCCCCGCACCCATGACCGATCCTCCCGGACGGGGAAGACCAGGGGGATCGCTTCGAGACGCTCCGGATCGAGAACGAGACCCTTCGTCGTCACACTGTCGGGGCGCACGGACGTGATCCGGGCAAACAGTCGACCGTCCTCGAGAGATCCGAGGGTCGTCACGCTCTGCGTGCCGAGGACCCGGGTCGGGCCACCCAACGCCTCCTCAGCCTCCTGCGTACTGTTCAATTTGCGGGCCCGCATTTCTCTTGGCAGGAAGATGACGCTCGCGAGCTCTCCGGTGGGGCGAAAACTCACGAGTGCGAGTTGGTCCGCATCGAGGACGTGGATCACGCCGTCGGCCGTGACCGTGACCAGGTCCCAGGGCCAGCGGAACAACCCGCCGGCGTCGACGCGTAACTCCTCGGGAATCCGCCCGAAACCGGTATCCCCCTGCGCCGTAACTCGCGCCAGGTAGTAGTCCGGAAACGCGTTGCCCGCGACGAGCAGCCCGAGTTCCTCATGTAGGGCGATATCGCTTGCAAGGCCGGGAATCCGCTGGCTGTCGACGAAACCGCCCTCCAAGGTCAGGTACGTGACTCGGTCGTTCCCGCCATCGAGGACCAGAATCCGATCTCCCGCCCGGACCAGACGACTCGGGAACTTGTATTCCCCAGGTCCTTCTCCCTCTCCACCCACGATCCGCAACGGGTCGAGATTCCGGTCGAGCAGCACGATCCGCGGATCGAGCCCGTCGGCGACGAAATAGCCGCTCGGCGTGGCAAGTACGTCGATGATCGAACCGAAGCTCACGCGTTCATCGAGTTGATCGAGGTAGGCGTCGGACGGCCCGATCTCGTAGGTCTGGCTGGTGCTCTCGCTAAAATGGATCCGTCCATCGTCCCCGACCTCCGGAGCGCCTCCGCAGCCCGCAGGGCCGACGGCGCCCACCAGGCCAAGCGCGATGGTGCACCACACGATCCCCGGCCACCGAGCGGAACTCGGTGGCCGGGGACGGTTCGCAGCCGAAACCTCAACTCGCGCGGGAGGCGACCTCGAACCGATGACTCCTTGCGCGCGGCTCACTGGAGGTCCCACTCCGTGTAGTCATCGCACCGAAGGCTCAGGTGGTTGTCATCGTGCATCCGGTAGACGCCGACGTTGAAGCTTACCGTGATGCTGCCGTTGATCCCGCCGCTCAGGACCTTGCCGCCGACCCCGGCGTTGCCACCGAAGCTGAGCGTAACGCGCTGGGAGCCCACCAGCGTTCCACTCGCCGGCTTGCGCGGACCGCCCGAGACGTACTCCGCGCACTCGCTCTGCGCAGCGGCCCCGGACGGCAGCGCCAGCGAGACGGTCAAAGCCCCCGCGAAGGCCCATGCCACGGCGAGCGGCCACGCCGTTCTCCTGCCTCTCCTCCTCATCATCGTCCACCTCCCCAGATTGATCCCGGAGGGCGACGCCGTTGCCGCCCTCTCCGACACAAGGATCGGGGCGGTCATCAACGGGCTATCAACCCGCGCGACCCGGCAACGAGCGGTGGACCGGGAGGAGTGTCAGACGTCGAGATTGCGTACGTAGCGGGCGTTTTGCTCGATGAAATCGCGGCGCGGCTCGACGTTCTCGCCCATGAGGGTTTCGAACAGCCCGTCGGCATCGGCGGCGTCCTCGATGTTCACCTGGAGCAGCGTGCGTTTCTCCGGGTTCATCGTGGTCTGCCACAGCTGATCGGCGTTCATCTCGCCCAGCCCCTTGTACCGCTGCAGCGAGGCGTTCCCCTTGCCGTTGTCGAGTCTCGCCTGCGCAGCGACGCGCTCCGACTCGTCGTAGCAGTAGAACTCCGTCTTCCCCTTCCACACCCGGTACAGCGGCGGCTGCGCGATGTAGATGTATCCCGCGTTGATGAGTTCCTTCATCTGCCGGAAGAAGAAGGTCAGGAGCAGCGTCCGGATATGGGCGCCGTCCACGTCGGCGTCCGTCATGATCACGACCTTGCGATACCGGGCCTGCGACAGATCGAACTCGTCGCCGATCCCGGTCCCGATCGCCGTGATCATGGCGCGGATCTCCTCGTTGGAGAGGATTCGGTCAATCCGCGCCTTCTCCACGTTGAGGATCTTGCCGCGCAGAGGGAGGATGGCCTGGTAGTTGCGGTCGCGCCCCATCTTCGCGCTCCCGCCCGCGCTGTCTCCCTCCACCAGGTAGAGTTCCGCGATCTCAGGGTCCGTGATCGAGCAGTCCGCCAGCTTCCCCGGCAGGATGCCGGTCTCGAGCGCCGACTTCTTGCGCGTCAGGTCCCGCGCCTTTCGCGCCGCCTCCCGCGCCCGGGAGGCCTGGACCGCCTTGTCGATAATCTGTCGAGACGGACCGGGGTTCTCCTCCAACCATGTCCCCAGGCGGTCGTTGACGAGGCTCTCGACGATCCCGCGCACCTCGCTGTTCCCCAGCTTCGTCTTGGTCTGCCCCTCGAACTGCGGCTCCATGACCTTGACGGAGAGCACGGCGACGAGCCCTTCGCGCACATCGTCGCCGCTCAGGGTGGGGTCGGCCTTCTTGAGGATGTTGTTCCGCTGCGCGTAGTTGTTGATGGTCCGCGTGAGGGCGCCCTTGAAGCCCGAGAGATGCGTCCCGCCTTCGTGCGTGTTGATGTTGTTCACGAAGGTGAACGTGTTCTCGCTGTAGGCGTCCGTGTACTGCATCGCGAGTTCGAACTCGGTGTCGTCCTGCGCGCCCGAGACGGAGATCACGTCCGCGTGAAGCGGCGTCTTGTTGCCCAGGAGATATTCGACGAACTGCGCGATCCCGCCCTCGAAGTGGAAGTCGCGGCGCAGGTCTTCCTGCCGCTCATCGACGATGGCGATCCGCACGCCGCGGTTCAGGTAGGCGAGTTCCCGGAGCCGGCTGGCGAGCGTCTCGAAGCTGTATTCGAGCGGGTCGCCAAGCCCCTCGAAGATCTCGGGATCGGGCCGGAAGGTGACCGTCGTGCCGGTCTCCTTCGTCTTCCGCCCCTTCGCGAGCTTCCCCTGGCTGACCCCGCGCTCGTAGCGCTGCGTCCACTCGTGGCCGTCGCGACGCACCTCGACCTGCAACCACTCGGAGAGCGCGTTCACGACGGAAACGCCCACGCCGTGCAGCCCGCCCGACACCTTGTAGCTCGACTTGTCGAACTTTCCGCCCGCGTGAAGCGTCGTGAGGGCGAGTTCGACCCCCGGCACCTTCTCGGTCGGGTGAAGGTCCACCGGGATGCCGCGCCCGTCGTCCACGACCCGAATCGACTGGTCCGTCCCGATCGTGACTTCGATCCCGGAGCAGTGTCCGGCCATCGCCTCGTCGATCGAGTTGTCCACGACTTCGTAGACGAGGTGGTGCAACCCTCGCCCGGAGGTGGACCCGATGTACATGCCCGGGCGCTTCCGCACGGCCTCCAGCCCCTTGAGGACATGAATCTGCCGCGCGGTGTAGTCCGAGTTGTCGTTGTTATCTTTCACGGGCTTTCCGCCCGCCGTCGACTTCGCCATCAACCCCTCCCCTTCTCGGTTCGGCCGGGGCGCGTCGCCGCCGGCGACGATTCCCCGGACTGCACGAACACGATCCGTTCGATCCGGCCGCGGGCGCGATCCCTGTTCAGGCGGCCCAGCAGCCTTCGCCTCATCATGTTCAGTTCCGTCATCCAGGCCGCACCGGCCACTTCAATGAACACCGTCCCGCCCTTGATGCCGCCCACTCTCGTTACGCGCGCGATGTGCGGACCCACGACCTGCTCCCACCGCGCCGCCGTGGCGCTACGCTCCACACGCTCGCGGATCCCCAGGCGATCGAGCAGCTCCGCCAGCACGCCTCCAACGGGTTCGGGGTGGCGCTGGCCCTCTCTCGCGTCCCCGCGCCGCGCCTTTCTGCGCGGCATCGCCCCGGAGGCCGTGCCGTTCATGCGATGATCCGCCCGTTGCGCAGACGCCAGCGCGCGAGCTTCCCACCCATCAGCCCCACGTCACCGGGCTTGGGCGCGGTGATAATCACCTGTCCGCCCCGCTCGGACTCGAAGAGCCGGAACAGGCGGTCCGAGCGCCCGTCGTCGAGTTCCGCGAACACATCGTCGAGGAGGTACAGCGGCTCGCGGCCGAGCCGTTCCCTGAGCCGGTCCGCTTCGAGCAGACGCAGGGCGAGCGCGGCGGTGCGCTGCTGTCCGCTCGACCCGTAGCTCCGCAGGTCGCGAGGGCCTTCCGGCGCCTCGACCTCGAATCTGATCTCGTCACGGTGCGGGCCCACCACGGTCATGCCCTGGCGACGCTCACGTTCCCCGGTCCTCTCCAGCGCCTGCCGAAAGCGGTCCTCCCACGAGCCGGCGCCCTCCGCGCCCTCCGGCCCGCCACCCGAAGCGATCGAAGCCGAATATCGAAGCCCCGCACGGTCTCCTCCCGAGATCCGCGCATAGAAATCGGCGTATCGCTCAGCTCCCTCCGACACCCACGTCGCCCGCCTTTCCGTGAGGACTCCACCCGCCTCGATCAGCCCCTCCGTCCACGCTTCGATCTCGTCGTTCGACCCGCCGCGCCGCAGCGCTTCGTTCCGTTGCGACAGAAGGCTCCGGTATCGCTGCAACGCCGGGAGGTAGTCCGGCACGCCCACCGAGAGCGCGATGTCGAGGAAGCGACGCCGCAGCGTCGGCCCTCCCCGCACGATCTCGGCGTCGTCGAGGCGGAACGCCGCGACTCCCACCGAACCGATCCCCGCCGAAACCCGCTCCACCTCGAGCCGGTCGACCTCGACCTTCTTGATCCGTTGCGACCGGTCGTAGGCCGCGGCCACGGCCATCCCCCCCTCAACCTCACCTTCCACGCGGAACACCGTCTGTCCGAACCGCACCAACTCGCGGTCCCGCACGCCTCGAAAGGACCGAAAAACCTCGAGATAGCAGATCGCCTCGAGGAGGTTCGTCTTGCCCGATCCGTTGGGCCCGATGATCGCGACGCCCGCCTCGGGGAACTCGCATTCGAGCCGTTCGAAGTTGCGGTAGTCGCGAAGGATCAAGCGCCTGAGGAAAGGCGCGGAAGACGCCTCAGGCTGGCGGATAGACGGTGCCTCCGGTGTCTTCATCACAAGCTTGTAAAATACGGCGAAAAGCCTTATGCCGCAAGGAAATTTGCCCGCTGGAGGCTTCCCTGGGAACGCGCCGCCGGGCGGTTGCCCGAGAGCCTCCGGGCCGGCAGCTTCGAAGGCGTTCATGACACCCTTCGGGCGTTGCGGCGTTGGCCGCCGGATCACGTGTAAAGGAGTTCCTCGAGCGGGCCTCGCCCCCCTCCGAGTTGCGTGGCTTTTTCTGCCTCTCCCGCTCGTCGCACAGGATCCCGCGTCGGCACGGAACCCGGACCTCGCCCGCCCGGAACCCGCGGGTGGGGAGGCGAGCCAGATCTGGGAGCGCGTCGGGCTCGGTGCCGGCGTCTTCGGCGGAGCCCTTCTTCTCGATCAGAGCATCCGCGATCTGGCGCTTGATCACCAGGGAGCGTTGGGACGCGACCTGGCCGAGGGCGGCCACACATACGGCGACTGGAAGCGGACCGCGCCCATACTGGCCGGGACCGGAGTTCTGCTAGGGGTCGCGTTCGACGGGGAACGGGGAGTCCGGCGGGCGACCTCGGCCTTCTTCGGGGTCTTCGCGGGCTCGATGGCGAACACGGTCGTCAACTGGACGCTGGGACGAAGCCGTCCGAGAGATGAGAGGGGCGTCCTGCACTTCGATCCCTTCCGCGGCAACGCCTCCCTGGGGTCCGGCCACACGGCCTACGCCTTCGCCATCGCCGCCGCCGTCGATGAGGTGACCGATGGCGGGTGGGCGATCCCCTTTTACGCGGCCGCCGCGGGCACGGGACTCGCCCGGATCTACGGAGACCGGCACTGGCTGTCCGACGTGGTCGTCGGCGGCTTCATCGGCTGGTGGGTGGGGAGCCGTGCGACGGCCGCCGCCGCGGGCTGGCTCGGCGTCGAACCCTCGCCGGCCTCCCCCGGATCGTCGCCGTCCGCCGGTGCCCGGATCCGGCCGCTGATCGCAGGGGACGCCCTGGGCATTCAGATCCGCTTCCGAGAATAGCTCCCTAGGCGCCGCCGGCCGGCCCCGGGGCGCCTCCGGCCGGCTCGCGCCGTCCCTGCTAGAGCACGAAGCTGGATACGACGGGTTCGTCGCCGCTGTAGTCGTAAAAGCCCTTCCCCGTTTTCCGGCCGTGGTAGCCGGCCAGGTACATGCGGCGCAGGAGCGGGGGAGAGGCGAAGCGCGCCTCCTTGTACTCGTCGTACATGATCCCCGTGATGTGGTACAGCGTGTCGAGTCCCACGAAATCGCCCAGCGTGAAGGGGCCCATCGGGTATCCGCAGCCCAGGCGCAGCCCCTTGTCGATGTCGGGGATCGACGCGACCCCGGCCTCGTAGGCGCGGATCGCGTCGAGCATGTAGGGAACGAGCAGCCGGTTCACGACGAAGCCGGTGTTGTCGCCGCAGGCGATCGGGCTCTTACCGAGCGATGCGGCGAACGCGAAGGCGGTCTCGAACGTTTCGTCCGCCGTCTGCCCGCAGCGGACGACCTCCACCAGCGGCATGACCGGAACCGGGCTGAAGAAGTGGAGACCGACGAAACGCTCCGGGCGATCCGTCTCCGCGGCGAGTTCGGTGATGGACAGGCTCGATGTGTTGGAGGCGAAGATCGTCGCCCCCGCGCACAGTCCGCCAAGCTCGCCGAAGAGCGCGTGTTTCGCCCCGAGGTTCTCGGTGATCGCCTCGATGACGAGATCGCACGCCGCCAGGTCCGCCAGTTCGAGCGTCGGGTGCAGACGAGCCATCGTCGCGTCCCGGTCCGCCGCGCCGAGCTTCTCCTTCTGCACGGCGCGGTCGAGGTTCTTCCCGATCCCGGCCATCCCCCGGTCGAGGAACCCCTGCTCCACCTCCCGCACGATCGTCTCATAACCGGCCGACGCGCTGACCTGCGCGATCCCGCTCCCCATCAGTCCCGCTCCGACCACCCCGACCTTCCGAATCTCAGTCAATGTCCACTCCCTCTATGTTTGTTGGTGTGATTGTCTCTTGGTGCGATGGCGCGCGGAAACACGCGCTCCTCAGCGGAGGAGTTTCCGGTGCCAGGGCTCTTCGGCGCTGCGAAGATTCTCGCCGCGTTCGAGTCGGTCGAGAAGACCCTGAAGCGCGAGTTCCATCCGTTGTCTGACCTTCCGCATGTCGGCCCGCGCGGAAACCGTCGCGATGGCCGTGAAACCCGAGAAGATCGCCAGGCCGCCCAGGAGCGGCAGGACACCGCCCCCCGTCGCCATGAACAGGCCGAAGCCGCCGGCCGCTCCACCGAGCCCCATGCCGGCGAACCAGCCGCCGATCCGTTCCGCCCTCATGTTCCCGACGTCGGCCGTCAGCGTGACCAGCGACCACCCGCTCTCCAGGGCTTCCACGCTGACCTGGAGCTTCCGAGCCTTCGCCAGGGTATACCGTCGGCCGCCGACGTCCATCGCGCGGCGCATCTGGCTGACGAGGCCGGTCCCCGGCTCCCAGAGCGATCCGCCGGACCTGGAGCGCACCTGCCGGAGGAGTTCCTCTTCGCGCAGGTACGATTCGAGATTCGCTTCCACATCCGCCGGACTCCCGGGCACCACGCGGCTCGTGCTCACGATCGCGGAACCGACGATCCGGCGCGCAAGCCCTTCGTCCGCGGGCGCATCGGGGATGAGCGAGGCGGCCTCGACCTCGGCGAGCGCCTGCCGGACGTACCGCTCCTCGAGCCCGACCTCCGCCCCGATCTGGACGACGTCACCCGCCCCGAGTTCCCCGCCGACCGAGGTGGAGCTGCGGAACTGGAGATCCGACGCCCGCCGGATCACACGTTCGAGTTGCTCCTGCGTGACCGTCCGGGGGAGCGACGGACGGCGTGCCGGGGGACCCGACCCGCCGGAACCGTCGTGACCCTCGTCAGCCGGCGGCATCGCGCTCCCTCGTCACGGCTGCCCGCTCGTCCGCAGCCTCCGACACGTCCTCCGCCGCCTCCGCGCCGGGCAATTGCGGCGCGCCCTCCGAACCCTCGAGCACGCGTTCGCCGACCGGAGCCGGATCCGCGGACTCTTCGTCAGCCGCCGTCGCAAGCCCCTTGAACAGACCGGCCATCGGCCCCAAGTCCACCGGCAGCGGGAAGAGCGTCGTCGAGTTGTTCTCCGCCGCGATCTCCGTCGCCGTCTGCAGGAAACGCAGTTGCAGCGAGGCCGGGTATTGGCTCAACTGCCGCGCCGCGTCCCGCAGGTTCGAGGCCGCCTGCAGTTCGCCCTGCGCGTTGATCACCTTGGCCCGCCGCTCACGCTCCGCCTCCGCCTGCCGCGCGATCGCGCGCTTCATCTCGTTCGGCAGGTCCACGTCCTTCACCTCGACGCCCGTGACGTCGATTCCCCACGCGTCCGTCCCCTGGTCGATGATGTCGCGCAGGATCTGGTTGAACTTCTCCCGTTCCGCGAGGACCTCGTCCAGTTCCGCCTGACCGATGACCGACCGGAGCGTCGTCTGGGCAAGCTGCGACGTGGCGAAGAGAAAGTCTTCGATTTCGAGGATGGCCCGTCTCGGGTTCGCGACCCGGAAATAAAGGACGGCGTTGACCTTCACCGACACGTTGTCCCGCGTAATGACATCCTGCGGTGGGATGTCCATGGCGATGATCCGCAGGCTGACCCGCTCCATGCGCTCGACCCCGAACGGGACGAGGAAGATGAGTCCAGGCCCGCGGGTCGGACGCGCGCGGCCGAGCCGGAAGACGACGGCACGTTCGTATTCCTTCAGGATGCGGAGACTCGTGGCAAGCGCCAGCGCGCCCGCCCCGGCGAGGATGAAGAATAGCGGATCCATGTTCCCTCCCTCCGACTGCTCGCGGCGCCCGGCCCGGCGGTTCGCGGCGCTTGGCCCGGCGGTTCGCTAGGCGTCGACCTCGACGACGACGGCCGCGCCCTGCCCACCGCCGATGCAGGCCGCGCCCAGACCCAGACCGCCGCCCCGACGCCGCAGCTCGTGCAGAAGATGGCCCGTGATCCGCGCTCCCGTCATGCCGAGCGGGTGGCTCAGCGCGATCGCTCCGCCGTCCACATTCACTTTGTCCCGATCGAGACCGAGTTCGCGCTCCACGGCCAGGTACTGCGGAGCGAAGGCCTCGTTCACCTCGACGAGGTCGATGTCGTCGAGCGTGAGGCCGGCTTTCTCGAGCGCGGCGCGCGAGGCGGGCGCGGGCCCGATGCCCATGATATGGGGTGGCACGCCCGCCACGGCGTAGGACACGAGGCGGCCGACCGGCTCCAGACCGTGCGCGGCGGCATAGTCCCGGTCCGCCAGCACGAGCGCCGCCGCCCCATCCCCGATCCCGCTCGCGTTGCCGGCGGTGACGAGGCCATCCTGCTTAAAATACGGCCGGAGCTTTGCGAGCCCCTCGACCGTCGTATCCGGACGGAGGTGCTCATCCCGCTCGAAGGCCGTTTCCCTCCCCTTCCTTCCCACCATCATCGGCACGACCTCGTCCTCGTAGCGGCCGCCTTGCCAAGCCTCCGCCGCCAGCTGCTGGCTGCGCACCGCCACCTCATCGGCCTCCGAGCGCGAGACGCCGTACTCCTCCGCGAGGTTCTCCGCCGTCTGCGCCATTGAAAAGCCACAGTACGGATCCGTGAGCGCCTCCCAGAGAGAATCCTCGAACTTCGGCGCCGGACCGAGCCGCAGGCCCCAGCGGGCCCCGCGCACGATATGCGGCGCCTGGCTCATGGATTCGGCTCCGCCCACGAGACAGACATCGCTCTCCCCCAGTGCGATCTCCTGCGAGCCGTCGATCACGGCCTGAAAGCCGGAACCGCACAGGCGGTTCACGGTGACGGCCGGGGTCTCGATCGGCAGCCCCGCCCGGAGGCCCACGTGCCGCGCGAGGTAGATCGCGTCGGCCGACGTCTGCATCACATTCCCCATCACGACATGCCCGAAATCGCCGGGCTCGGCGCCCGAGCGCTCGATCGCCGCTTCCGAGGCGACGACGCCCAGGTCCACCGCCGAATACTCCTTCAGGCTGCCGCCGAACGCGCCCATGGCCGTTCGGGCCGCCGAGAGAAACACCGTCCCGTTACCGTTGCTGTCGCTCATTTCCAGAGTCCTTCCATTGCTCGCCGGCCGTCCGACCGGATCCATGTCACATGTGCGGCGCTGACGCGGAGTTGCGCCATGGACTGCTAGTGTAGCGCGGCGGATCAGGTCGCGCCCACCCGTTCCGCGAGCCAGCGTCCGACCTCCAACGTCGTCGCGCTTCCTCCAAGATCCGGCGTCCGCACTCCGGAGTCGAGCGCCGCATCCACCGCGGCCTCGACCGCCGCGGCCGCCGCGTCGGCCCCGTGATCTCGCAGTAGGAGCGCGGCGCTGAGCACCGCGGCCATCGGATTCGCCCGTCCCGTCCCGACGATGTCGGGCGCGCTGCCGTGTACGGGTTCGTACAGTCCATGCACTCCCGGGTTCACGTTGGCGGAGGGCGCGAGGCCCGGTCCACCCACGATCTCCGCACCGAGATCGGAGAGAATGTCGCCGAGCAGGTTTGACGTGACGATGATCCCGAACCGCTCCGGCACCCGGATCATCTCCATGGCGAGCGCATCCACGTAGCGCATCTCCGACTCGACCCCCGGATATCGGGCGGCGACCTCCCCGAAAACGCGGCGCCAGAGTCCGAACATGTGCGGCACCGCGTTCGCCTTGTCCGCGAGCGTCACGCCCAGCCCCCGGGGAGCGGCGTACTCGAACGCCCGCCGCACGATCCGCTCTACTCCGAAGCGGGTCGCGACCGACTCCGACACCGCGACCTCATCGGGCGTACCCTCGTGCTCGACCCGCCCGATGCCCACGTACAGGCCTTCCGTATTCTCCCGGAAGATCTCGAAGTCGATGGGCGCCGAGTCCGCGGACCTCAGCGGCGACAGCTCCGGCGCGCGCAGCCGCAGCGGCCGGCGGTTCAGGAACAGGTCCAGCCGCACCCGCAGCCCGAGGAGGAGGTCGCGCGCGTGACGGCCGTCGGGCACGCGCGGATCGCCCACGGCACCGAAGAGAATCGCGTCGAAGTCATCCCTCAGGGACTCGAACGTCCGCTGCGACAGCGTCTCCCCGGTGGCGAGGTAATGGTCGGCGCCGTGCGGGAAGTGCGTCAGGTCGATTTCGGAGAGGCCCCTGGCGGCCACAGCCCGGAGCACACGACAGGCCTCGCGGGTGACTTCGGGACCGATCCCGTCGCCGCCGATGACGGCGATGCGCAGCGGAGCCTTCGCCACGGATCGACGGCTAGCGTTCGATCTCGAGCGCGCCGACCCGGGCGGAGTCCTCGAGGAAGGCGCGCGCCGTCTGCCAGGAGACGGCGATGCCCGTCAGCGCCTGGAGCCGCATCGCCTCGTTTCGCATGAAGTCGGCGAGCGAAACGCCCGGCTCCTGGGACCCGTTGCGCATGGCCCGCACGATCCCGTCCCAGTCTCCCTCGTACACCACGCCGTTCGGGGCCCGCACGCGGTGCACCTCCACCGACGATGCGTCGGGCGGACGACCGAACAGATCGAGCTGCCCCGTGCCCGCCCCCGCCGTCAACCCGTTCGCCCGGGCTTCGACCTCGGCCAGCAGGCGTTCCTCCGCACTCGGCTCCGGCGCCAGTTCCTCCAGCGCCAGCAGGTAGGGCCGCAACTCCTCGGCGTCTGCCGGAAGGTCTTCGAGTCGCCGTTTGAGGTCGACGACTCGCCACGCAACGATCGGGTCCGCCAGGTCCGTCACCGGGATTGTCGCAAGCTGCGTGAGCGCTCCCCGAAAATCGCCGCGTTCGTAGAGCACGTTGCCGTAGAGCGCGCGGGCCTCGGCGAAGCGAGGATCCAGGCGCACCGCCTCGCGGCTCCAGAACAGCGCCGCCTCGGTATCGCCGTCTCGGTAGAAGGTGAAGGCGAGATCCAGTGCGGCATCGGGGCTTTCGCGATCGGCGGCGAGGGCGAGCCGGAAGAATCGCTCCGCCCGCCGCAGGAGACCCTCGCGCAACAGGCTGCGCCCGACGCAGAGCATGAGTTCCACGTCCCGATCGTACCCCAGCGCGATGAGGCCCTCGAAGATCTGGAAGGCCGCCGCGCGTTCCCCGAGCTTCAGCAGGACATCTCCCAGGCCGGCCAGTGCTTCCTCGTGCTCCGGGTCGATCTTGAGGACCCCGTCGAAGGCCGCGCGCGCCCAGGCGTATTCCTCACGGGCCAGACGCGTATATCCGAGCGAGACGAGGAGTTCGACCGATTCGGGATAACGGGTGAGGGCCTCCTTGAGGAGGCCAAGCGCCTGGTCGAAGTCGCCGGCTTCGTACAGCCGTTGCGCTTCGGCGTCGAACTGCTCGTAGTTCCAGGAGTCGGAGAGGTTCAAACCCGGAACCTCAAGTCAGGAACCCTTCCGACGATGTTCGGCGAGCCAGAGCGGAGCCTTTCGTTGAAGGAGGCTCTTCCAACTTCGGGCGCGATGCCCACGCCAGCAAGTTCGGGGCTCGAATGCGTTCACGACTCAAGGGCGTCCAACAACTTCCGCACCGTCTCCTCGTCCACCCCGAGCAGGGTGAGCCGCGTGATCCGCCGCTCGACCAGTTCCGCGACCTCCAGCCGCGCATCCCCCAGCGGGACCCGGTCGCCCGGCTCCGGGATTCGGCCCAGCGTGCCGATCACGTATCCGGCCACGGTGTCGTACTCCTCCTCTTCCTCGAGATCATCGCGGCCCAGGCCCGCGAGCAGATCCGCGAACGATACGCCCCCATCGAGTCCGACCGACCCATCGGGACCGACCTCGAGTCCCGCCTCCGCCTCGTCGTGTTCGTCGTAGATTTCGCCGACGATCTCCTCGAGAAGATCCTCCAGCGTGGCGATGCCGTCCGTGCCGCCGAACTCATCGACGACGATGGCCATGTGCTTCTTCCGGGCCCTCATTTCCGCCAGCAGGTCGTCGACCGCCTTGGACTCCGGGACGAAGAGCGCCTCGCGCATCACGTCCCGCGCCACGAGCCCCGTCGGACGCTCCGCGAGGACTTCCGCGAGCAGGTCCTTCACGACGATGATGCCGACGATTTCGTCCAGCGAATCGTCCGTGACGGGAAGACGCGAATGTCCCGACTCGGCCGCGACCTTCAGGATGACCTTGGCCGGATCCCCGGCCCCGACGGCGACGATGTCCGGCCGGGGCGTCATCACCTCCCGGACGACCGTATGCGTGAGATCGAACACGCCTTCGATCATCGCCTGTTCGTCCTTCTCGACCATGCCTCGTCGCCGACTCTGGCGGACGAGCACCTCGATCTCTTCCGGGCTGTGGGCATGCTCGACGCCGTGCGCGTCGCCCGCGGGGGCGCGGATCATCCGCAGGAACAGCCGGGCCGAGCCGTCGAGCACCCAGATCGCCGGCGTCGCGACGCGGTTGAAGGCGAGGAGAGGACCGGCGAGGTAGCGGCTCACCGTCTCGGGGCGCAGGAGCGCGACGGTCTTCGGCGCGAGTTCGCCGAGTACGATGTGAAGGTAGGTGATGAGGATGAAGGCGACGGCGATGGCCGTCGTGTGGAGTGCCGCCGGCCCTGCGGCGAAGCCCAGCGCGCCGAACAGAGGCTCGATCGACCGTGCAAGCGCCGGCTCGCCGATCCAGCCCAGGCCGAGCGACGCGAGAGTGATCCCGAGCTGCGTACCCGAGATGGCGCGGTCGAGATTGTCCTGGGCCCGGCGGACGACGCGGGCCAGACGATCGCCGGCATCGGCCAGTTCGTCGATGCGGGTGCGTCGGGCGCTGACAAGCGCAAACTCCGCGGCGACGAAGAAGGCGTTCGCCGCTACGAGCGCAAGGACCGCGCCGAGCCTCAGAGCGAGTCCGAGGTCCATTCGGCGGTCCGACTGGCGGATGGTGTGGCCCCCGGTCTGTCCGGGGGCGGGGGTTCGTTCAGGCTACGTTACCTCGTTACCTCACCGGTGGTGCTGGATCGGGCCAGGGTCGTGGCCCGGAATTACGCGAGCCACCGGAACACTAGACCTTGGCTTCCTGCTCTGACTGTCTGGCCGCGCCTCCGTGCGGGATCGCCGGGGCACAGTACCGTTCGCCGATGGTGCGCAGGACCGACAGCTCACCCGGCGTCAACTCCGGATATCGCTCTCCGAGGTACTGGATCGTATCGTCGAACCACTCCTGCCGCTGCTCTTCTTCCGCGTCGAGCACGCCACAGCGGCGGATGTGGCTGAACAACTCATCGCGGGCCCGGTCACTTGAATTCGGCACATGATTTCCTTTGCTCAAGGCACCTCCTTGCGGATCGTCGTCGCTGTACGGGCTTCCTGGCCGCCCGTGGAAAAGCCGGATTGCCAGACTAACCTAGAACGTACCACCGCAGAAAGGGAGTGCCGGGCCGCCCGGACGGCGGCCATCGGCGACGCCCGGCGCCCGCGTCGCCGATGCGTCCGGTTCGAAAGTCAGCGATCCGCGTCCGCCTCATTCTGCGCAAAGTCGCGAAGGTACATGCTCACGCTGCCCCGCCTCATGCGGCTCTTGATCTGCACGATAAGGCGACGGTCGTCGTCCGAGATGAAGACCTCGGCCTGCCCCTCTTCCCCGAACAGGCCATCGGTCTGGATGGTCGGACGCACGACGAACGTCTCGAACGTCCCCGCGGGGACCCGCACGCGCTCGCGGCGGAGGACCTCGACGATGACGGGATTGCCGTCCTCCTCGAAGTAGCGGTCGAATTCGTAGGTCTGTCCGACTTCGAAGGGGAGGCTCCGGATCAGAAAAAGATACGAGATCTCGTCCAGCGCGCCCTGCGGTATGGGAAGATCCCGTTGCCGGTGGTGCGGACGGTAGGCCTGAGTCTCCTCATCCCAGTCTTCCCGCGTTGCCGTGAGCGCCGCGTGATCCAGCTCCCAGCGCTGGTGTCTCCGATAGCCGCCCTGGCGAAGGATCTCCTCGAACCGGAGCGTTCGGTACGGTTCCGTGGCGAGCCAGCTCACCGAGCGGTCGTCCATCCTGTAAAAGGGTATGCTTCCCTTCATCTCCATCGCGATCCGGTACGCGGGCGTGTTGCGGATCGTA
>JAPPBA010000003.1 GCA_026705295.1 Candidatus Palauibacter australiensis | reverse complement strand
CCTTGGGTTGCGCGGCGTCCGCCGCCTGGTCGACCGCCATGGCGGGGCATCGGCGGCGCTCGTGGCGGTGCGCCGCGCGCCGGACGACCTGCGCGCGCTCCGTCGTGGCGCTCGGGTGCCACTCGCGAGAACGATCCGCGCCCTCGGCCCCGCCGGCGAGAACGCGGCGCGGTCGCTGTTGCGTGAAGCGCGCGGTAAAGGGATCCGCGTGGCGGGGTATACCGACTGTGCGGAGGCCGTATATCCCGCAGAGCTGCGCGACCTTCCCGATCCGCCGCCCGTTCTCTTCAAGCGTGGCCCCGGGACGCCGGACTTCGAGCGGACGATCGCCGTCGTGGGTACACGGGCCGCGTCGTCCTACGGGCTGCGCACGGCATATGCCCTGGGAACGGAACTCGGGCGCTGGGGCTGGACGGTGGTCAGCGGCATGGCGCGCGGCATCGATGCGGCGGCCCACGCGGGCGCCCTCGATGCGGGCGGACGTACCATCGGAGTGCTGGGGACCGGACTCGATCGTGAATACCCGGCGGACAACCGGGACCTGTACCAAAGGATGCGTTCGCACGGGATTCTGCTGAGCGAGTTCGAGCCGGGCGCGCCACCGACGCGTTCCGCGTTTCCGCGCCGGAACCGGGTGATCGCAGCCCTCGCCCGCGGCGTCATCGTCGTGGAGGCGGGCGGAAGGAGCGGGGCCCTGAACACGGCGGACCATGCCCTGGATCTGGGGCGGGAAGTCCTCGCGGTACCCGGGCGGATCGACGATCCGGGCGCGGCCGGGTGTCTTCGCCTCCTGCGTCAAGGGGCCGGGCTCGTGGCCGGCGCACAGGACGTGTTCGACGCGCTGGGCTGGTTTAGGCTTGAGCCGCAGCCACAACCGGAAGAAGGACCCGCTCCAGCGGTCGAAGGACCCTCCGGCGACATGCGCCTGCTCGGAGCGCTGTCCCGGGGACCCCGCTCGCCGGATGAACTCGCCGTCGGTCTTGAGATGCCGGTCACGAACGTGCTGGGCGGACTGGGACGGCTGGAACTCGAAGGGTGGGTCGAGCGCCGGCCGGGAGGGAACTTCGCCGCCGTCCGGCGGCGGGGAGGCCGCTGATGTCCGGCCGGCGCCCCCCACGCTCCCTGTATGTGCACTTTCCGTTCTGCGCGCATCGCTGCCACTACTGCGATTTCTCCGTCCAGCGCGCCTCGGCCCCGCCGGTGTCCCGCTGGCTCGCCGCGATCGAGGTCGAACTCGCCTGGTGGTTCGAGCGCAACGCATGGGATCCGGGGGACACGCTCGATACGATCTTCGTGGGAGGCGGGACGCCGTCGCTCATGGGGGCCGCCGGCATGGAAGGGCTGGCCTCGCGAATCTCCGCCTGGTTCCGAATCGATGCAGCGCACACGGAATGGACGGCCGAGGCGAACCCCGCGTCCTTCGACGCGCGTCTCGGTTCAAGCTGGCGGGCGACAGGCGTGAACCGGCTGAGTCTCGGCGTGCAGGCTCTGGACGATGCGGTTCTGACGTGGCTGGGCCGGCTTCATGACCGCCGCCGGGCCACAGAGGCCGTCGCGGAGGCGAGAGATGCCGGATTCGAACGTGTGAGCGCGGACCTCATCTTCGGTCTCCCCCCCGAGGTGACGCGAAACCTCGCGGCGGAAGTGGAAGCGGCGGCCACGCTCGACCTGTCTCACCTGAGTCTCTATGGCCTCACCGTGGAGCCTCGCACGCCGCTGGCCGAGTGGATCCGCCTAGGCCGGGTCGGGGCGCCGGACGAGGAGCGCTACGCGGACGAGTACCGACTCCTGTCGCGCGAACTGCGCACGGCGGGGTATGAGCAGTACGAGGTGTCGAACTTCGCCCGGCCGGGAGCGCAGTGCCGCCACAACTGGTCGTACTGGAACCGAACGTCGTATCTTGCGGTTGGCCCGTCCGCCCATGGATTTCTCCCGCCGATCCGCAGTTGGAACGTCTTCCGCTGGGACCGGTATGAACGCGCGCTGCGGGAGGGCCGCGGCCCGCTCGACGGCTGGGAACGCGTGGGGCCGGAGGAAGAGGAACTGGAACGGATCTGGCTGGGTCTTCGTACGAATCGCGGACTGACGCCCGACCTCGTGCCGAAGACCTCGTCGGACGGGCTCCACCTCGACGACTGGGCCGAGGCCGGGTGGATGGAGGAGCGCAACGGACGCTGGCGGGCGACGATCGAAGGCTGGCTCCGCCTGGACACGATCGCCGCCGAACTCGCCGGGGCTGAGAGAGCATGACCCTGCCAACACTGACAGAGCGCGAACGGGCCGTCCTCGCGGCGGTCATCGACTCCTTCGTCCGCACGGCCGCCCCGGCCGGCTCGCGGAGGATCGGGAAGGAGTACGCGCTCGGCGTGTCCCCCGCGACGATCCGCAACACGATGGCGGATCTCGAGAGCAAGGGCCTGCTCTCACACCCCTACACCTCCGCCGGACGGCTTCCGACGGATCTCGCGTACCGGTACTACGTCGATGCGCTCATGCGCTGGGGCAGCATCCGGAAGCGGGACCGGGCAAAGATCGAACGCGAGTTGGGGGACGCGGACGCCGGCGGTGTGGAGGACCTCATGGGCAAGGCGGCGCGCGTCCTCAGCCTCCTTACGGGGGAACTCGGCCTCGCCGTGGGCCCGACGCTCGCCACCGCCACGCTCGAGCGCCTCGAACTCGTGCCGCTTTCCAGCGAGAAGGTGCTCCTGGTGTTCACGATCGAGTCCGGCGTGGTGCGCACCGTGTACGTGGATGTGGCGACGCGGATACCGCGTGCGACGCTCCAGGCGGTGTCGCAGGCGCTGAACGAACGGTTGGCGGGCAGCGCGATCTCCGAGATCCAGGCGACGCTGCGCGAGCGACTGGGCGACCTGAGTTTCAGTAACCGCGGCGCCGAGGAGTTGATGAACATCTTCGTGCACAGCGGTCCGGACATCTTCGAGTGGGCGCGGCGCGAGCGTGAGATCCACCTCGGGAGCGCCGCAGCCCTGACCGAGCAGCCGGAGTTCACGACGAGCGAGCGTCTGCGCGAACTCCTGCTCCTCACGGAGCGCCGGGAGTTGCTCGCCTCCGTGCTGGGGGATCGCGACGGCTCGGACGGTCCCCATGTGACGATCGGCGCCGAGCACGGCCAACCGGAGCTCGAGGATCTGACCATCGTCACGGCCAACTATGCCGTCGGCAGTCTGCAGGGCACGGTCGGCGTGATCGGGCCGACGCGCATGCCGTACGACAAGGTCGTCTCCATCGTCGACTGGACCTCCGATCTTCTCACGCGACTGACGCCGTGAGCGGACACCGCGACTTTTACGAGCTGCTCGGCGTCCCCCGCGATGCCGGTGCGGACGAACTGAAGCGGGCGTACCGGCGCCTCGCCATGGAGTACCATCCGGATCGCAATTCCGCGCCCGACGCGGAGGAGCGGTTCAAGGAGGTGACGGAGGCGTGGGAAGTGCTCCGCGACCCGGGGAAGCGGCAGCTGTACGACCAGTACGGCGAGGCCGGCGTCCGGCGCGGCGGTGGAGGCGAGGCGCCGTTCTCCGGATTCAACAACTTCTCCGACGCGTTCGACGTGTTCATGCGGGAGTTCGGAGGCGGTGGCTTCGGAGGCGGCGGCTTCGGCGACCTCTTCGGAGACGGGCGATCCCCGAACCAGCCGCGCCGCGGCTCGACCCTCAAGGTCTCCGTCGCGATCACGCTGGAAGAGGCGGCGAAAGGAGCCCGGCGCTCCCTCCGCGTCTCCGCCCTGGATCCGTGCGAGCGTTGCGATGCGACGGGTGCCGAACCGGGAAGCACGGCTTCGACTTGCGGGACGTGCCAGGGTGCTGGCGAGATCCGCATGGTCCAGCGCTCGATGCTGGGACAATTCGTCTCGGTGCGTCCTTGCTCCGAGTGCGGTGGAGAGGGCACCTGGATCGCCGACGAGTGCCGCGACTGCGGGCGAACCGGTCGGGTGCGGGTTGACCGTTCCATCGATATCGAGATTCCCGCGGGTATTTCGTCCGACGACTACCTGAAGCTGCGCGGGCGCGGTAATGCGGGTCCGCGCGGCGGGCCGCTGGGGGACCTCATCGTGCAGGTGGAGGTCGAGCCGCACGATCGCTTCGAGCGCAGGGGCGATGACCTCGTCCTCGATCTGCCGGTCACGTTCTCCCAGGCGGCGCTGGGCGATGAACTCGACGTGCCGACGATCCTCGGACAGGCCCGGCTCAAGGTGCCCGCGGGGATCCAGGCGGGGCAGGTCCTGAGGCTTCGTGGCCAGGGGATGCCGCGTTTGCGGGCCGCGGGCCACGGCGACCAGTTGGTACGCGTGCACACGTGGACGCCGAGCGAACTGTCCCGGCGTCAGCGCGATATCCTGGAGTCGCTGAGGGAGGTCGAGGATGCGCCGCCCGAACCGCGCCGGGGCGAGGATCCGAGCTTCTGGGAGCGGGTAAAGGCGGCGTTTACCGCGTAGCGGACCCCGACGCGACGGCCGTGGCGGGCTGCGACGCCATCCGCTCCGCGAGGCTCGCGAGGAGCCGGTCGAAGGGAACGGCGAACTTCTCGACGCCCTCCGCGAGAAGCTGATCGGTGACCTCGTCCAACTCGATGCCGACGGCGGCCAACTCCGCCATCGCGCGGCGGGCCTCGTCGACACCCTCGGTCAGGGTGCCGGCGACGCGCCCGTGATCCCTGAAGGCGTCGATCGTCTTCTCCGGCAGAGTGTTGACCGTCAGGTCGCCGATGAGCGGCTCGACGTACCCCACGTCGGAATACGCGGGGTTCTTCGTGCTCGTGCTTGCCCACAGCATGCGTTGCGGACGGGCGCCGAACCCCGCGAGGCGGGCCCAGCGGTCCGCGGCCAGCCGCCGCTGGAAACCGACGTAGGCGAGCTTGGCGTTGGCGACCGCCGCCTTGCCGAACAGGGCCTCGCAGCGAGCGGCGTCGCCCTTCGCGGCGTCGGCCAGCGCCGCGAGCTTGCGGTCGGTCAGCGCGTCGATCCGGCTCACGAAGAAGCTGGCCACCGAGGCGACATCGTCGACGGACCGGCCCGCTTCGATCCGCTGCTCCAGCGCCTCCGTGTGGGCGTCCGCCACCGCCTCGTACGCGGCGATGGAGAAGAGGAGCGTCACGTTTACGTTCACGCCCTCGAACAGCGCCTGCCGGATGGCCGGAACTCCGGCGGGCGTCCCGGGGATCTTGATGAGGACGTTCTCACGGGCCACCTCATCGTTGAGCCGCCGCGCCTCCCGTACCGTGCCCTCCGTGTCGTTGGCCAGGTGGGGAGACACCTCGAGAGAAACGTATCCGTCGACCCCGCCGGAACTCTCCCACACGCCCCGCAGGACGTCGCATGCGCCCTGGACGTCGGCGATCGTGAGCCGGTCGTAGACGTCTTCGACGCCGAGACCCCGGGCGGTGAAGCGGGCGATGTCCTCATCGTACTGCGCGCTGCCCGTGATGGCGTTGTGGAAGATCGCGGGGTTCGAGGTGACCCCTCTCAACCCTTCGGTCTCGACCCGGCGAGCCAGCGTTCCGTCGACCAGCATCCCGCGCGTCAGGTTGTCGAGCCAGTAGCTCTGGCCGTGCTCCTGAAGCTGAAGCAGCGCGCTCATCTCTCTCCCCTCCCCATCGTGAGTCTCAGGTGTCCGATTTCAGGTGTCGGGCTTCGATGTCCAGCACCTTTTCGAGCCGCCGTTGGTGCCTCGGGTCGGCCGAGAAGTCCGCGGCCAGGAACGCCTCCGTGATCGCGCGCGCGAGGGCGATCCCGATCACGCGCTCCCCCATGCAGAGGACGTTCATGTCGTCGTGATCGACCCCCTGCGCCGCCGAGTACGTGTCGTGGCAGACGCCTGCCCGTACTCCCGGCACCTTGTTCGCGGCGATGCAGACGCCCACGGCGGACCCGCAGATGACGATGCCGCGTTCCACCTCGCTGCGCGCCACCCGCTCGGCGACGGCGAAGGCGAAGTCGGGGTAGTCGACGGAGTCGGTGCCGTGCGTGCCGACGTCGATGATTTCGTGGCCCGCTTCGCGAAGCTCGGCGGCGAGGACATCCTTGTAACCTACGCCCGCGTGATCCGCCCCGACGGCGAGTTTCACGGCGGCCCCTCCGCCGGGAGCGCTTCCATGGCCTGCGCGACAAGGGCCTCCGCGGTGAAGCCGAAGTGCGCGAAGTTGTCCGCCGCCGACGCGGACTGGCCGAAGCGGTCGATCCCGATAACGGCGCCGTCCCGCCCCACCCATTCCGTCCACCCCAGCGTGGCGCCGGCTTCGATCGCGACCCGCGGAACGCCGGGGGGAAGGACCTCGTCCCGGTAGGAGGCCGGCTGGGCGCGGAACAGTTCCCAGCTCGGGAACGAGACCACGCGCGCCGACACCCCCCCGGCCTCGAGGAGCCCCGCCGCTTCGACGGCCACCTGCAGTTCCGAGCCGGTCCCGAGGAGCACGATCTGAAGCGGCCCGGGCTCCGGCCTCAGGACGTAGGCGCCGCGTCCCACTCCAGCGCGAGCGGCGCCGGCCGCGCGCTCGAGATGCGGGACCTTCTGGCGCGTGAGCACCAGAATCGTGGGCCCGGCACGGCGCTCGATCGCGACGCGCCACGCCTGAACGGTTTCCTCCGGGTCGGCGGGGCGCAGCACGACGACGCCGGGCATCGCCCGGAAGGAGGCGAGGTGCTCGATGGGCTGGTGCGTCGGCCCGTCGGCCCCGAGGCCGATCGAGTCGTGCGTCATCACGTAGATGTTGGGCAGTCCCATCAGCGCGGCGAGCCGCATCGACGGCCGGGCGTAGTCCGTGAAGGTGAAGAACGTGGCGATGTACGGCCGGACGCCGCCGTGGAGGACAAGTCCATTCGCGATGGAGCCCATCGCGTGCTCGCGGATGCCCCACCGCAGGTTGCGGCCCTCGGGTGCGTCCCTCGAGAAGTTCGGCGAGTCGATCAACGTGTTGTTCGAGCCCGACAGGTCGGCGCTTCCGCCGATGAGTTCCGGGAGGCGGGGGGCCAGCGCGGTCAGGATCCCGCCGGAGGCGGCCCGTGTGGCGATCGGATCGTCGTCAGGGCCGAACCTCGGAAGCCCCTCGTCCCACGCCGGCGGTAGCTCCGAGCGGAAGCGGCGTTCGAGTTCGGCCGCCAGCTTCGGGTGCTCCGCGCGGTATCGCTCGAAGCGCTCCCCCCACTCGGCGGCGAGCGCTTCGCCGCGGGCGACCTGCCCGCCCATGTGGCTTCGGACGGCGTCCGGCACGAGGAACGGAGGTTCCACGGGCCAGCCGTACACCTCCTTCGTGAGCCGGACCTCTTCCTCGCCCAGCGGCGCGCCGTGCGCGGCGGCCGTGTCCTGCTTGTTGGGGGCGCCGTAGCCGATATGCGAGCGGACGATGATCAGCGACGGGCGGTCTTCCAGGCTCCGCGCCCCTTCGATCGCCGCGTCAAGCGCCGCCAGGTCGTTCGCGTCCCCGACGGACTGCACGTGCCACCCCATCGACTCGAACCGCCCGCGCACATCCTCCGAAAAGGCGAGATCGATGTCGCCATCGATCGTGATCCGGTTGTCGTCGTAGAGCCAGAGGAGCTTGCCGAGCCCCAGGTGTCCAGCCAGCGAGGCGGCTTCGTACGAGACGCCCTCCATGAGGTCGCCGTCGCTGCAGATGACGTATGTCCGGTGATCGATGATCGAATGGTCCGCCCGGTTGAACGCCGCTGCGAGATGCGCTTCGGCGATCGCCATCCCCACGGAGTTTGCGACGCCCTGGCCCAGCGGCCCCGTCGTCGTCTCGACCCCGTCAACGTGCCCGTACTCGGGGTGGCCGGCCGTGGAGCTTCCGGCCCGCCGGAAATTGCGGATTTCCTCCAGGGGAAGGTCGAATCCGGTGAGGTGCAGGACGGCATACTGGAG
>JAPPBA010000002.1 GCA_026705295.1 Candidatus Palauibacter australiensis | reverse complement strand
TGTCGTCGGGGCCCGTCGACCAGCCCAGCACCACGTCCGAGTCCGCCGCCTGCGAAAGCCGGACGGTGAACTCCACCGCCGTGCCCTCGAGCGCCGAATCGCCCTCGACCGTCACCGCGATGGCCGGCGCCGGCGGCGGCGTCGGCGGCGGCGTCGGGGGTGGGGGCGGAGGAGCGGCGGGGGCCGTCGCCATCACGCCGAAGTCCGGCACCTCGGCGCCCGACGCCGTACGCAGCGGAGTCGAGCCCTTCGTGTAGCTCACCACCGCCTCCCGGCCGGCGGGCACTGCCGGCGCGATCGTCAGGTCCAGCGCCGAACCCCGGATCGACACCGCCGTCACGCGGTGCGCCGACGACGAGCCGGCCGCCAGCGTCACCGTGAAGTCGCCGGGAGACGGCACCGACGTGTCATCCAGCGCCTGGGCGAACTCCAGCGTCACCATCGCGCCATCGGCCGCCACCATGCCGCGCGTTGGGGGGCCCGCCGGCGGCGGCGGGGGCGGCGTCGCGGCGCCCGCGCCCGTCGTGGCGCCGCCCGACGCCGACCACGGGCTCTCCCCGTCGCCCGCCGCCCGCACCTGCACCACGTACGCCGTGCTCGCCGTCAGGCCCGAGATCACCGCCGAGGTCGACGACCCCGGGTTCGGCGGGCCGTTCGCCTCGCCCTCCTCGATCCAGTCCGACGGGTTCGACGGGTTCGAACTCCCCGCGTAGTAGCGCAGGTCGTAGTCCGTCACCGCCCGCGCCCCCGCGCTCGAGGGCGCACTCCACGTCACCGTCAGGCTCGTCGGCGACGCGGCCGTCACCGTCGGCGGCGCCGGAGCCGACGGCGGCTCCGCCACGTTCAGCAGATTGATCGTCAACTGGTGGCTCGCCGAAGACGTGCCGTCCGACGCCGTCACCGTCACCGCGTAGCTCGACTTCGCCTCGAAGTTCAGCGACGCGCCCGAAGCCACCGTGATCCGGCCCGTGTTCAACCCGATCGCGAACGACTCGTGGTCCGTGCCCCCGCCCGTGGTGCTGGACAGCGAGTACTCCAGCGGGTCGGCGTTCGGGTCCGTCGCCGTCACCGTGCCCACCAGCGTGCCCTCGGCGCTGTTCTCGCGCACCGACAGCGTCGAACTCGTCGTCGGGAAGCTCGGCGCCCCGCTCGCCGGGTTCCGCACCGTCCGGCCCGTGAAGTCCGCCACTTTCCGGCCGTTCCCGTCCTGAAGCGGGTTCGGGTCGCTCCCCGCCGCGTAGGCCAGCGTGACCGCCGTCTCGCCGGAGCCCACCGCCACGCTCAGCGTCAGATCCAGCATCGTCGCGTCGCCGGTCCGGAACTCGACCGCCGACACCGTCGTCGCCGTCGTCGTGCCCCCCACCGTGAACGTGGTCGTCGCCGGGGTCGCCGTCGTGCTCAGCGCCGCGTCGAACGTCAGCGTCAGTTCCGTTCCGTTCACCACCGCGTCCGTCACGGACGGCGGCGTCGCGTTCGTCACCGTCTGCCCGGTGAAGTCCGCCACCCGGTTGGCGCTCCCGTCCTGCAGCGGGTTCGAGTCGCCCCCCGCCGTGTAGGCCACCGTGATCCCCGTCGCGGCGACGCCCACGCGCGGGCTCAGCGTCAGGTCCAGCTTCGTCGCGTCACCGCTCCGGAACTCCACCGCCGTCACCGTCGTCGCCGGCGTCGTGCCCGTCACCGCGAACGTGCCCGCCTCCGGCGCGGCCGTCGTGCTCAGCGCCTCGTCGAACGTCAGCGTCAGCACCGTCCCGTTCACCTCCGCGCCCGTCACCGACGGCGGCGTCGCGTTCGTCACCGCCTGTCCGCTGAAGTCCGCCACTTCGTTTGCGTCCCCGTCCTGCAGCGCGTTCGTGTCGCCCCCCGCCGTGTAGGCCACCGTGATCCCCGTCGCGGCGGCCCCCACCCCCGGGCTCAGCGTCAGGTCCAGCTTCGTCGCGTCGCCGCTCCGGAACTCCACCGCCGTCACCGGCGTCGCCGGCGTCGTGCCCGACACCGTGAACCGCGTCGCAGCCGGAGCCGCCGTCGTGCTCAGCGCCTCGTCGAACGTCAGCGTCAGAACCGTTCCGTTCACCGACGCGTCCGTCACCGACGGCGGCGTCGCGTTCGTCACCGCCTGCGCGCTGAAGTCCGCCACCTTGTTGGCGTTCCCGTCCTGGAGCGCGCTCGCGTCGTTGCCCGCCGTGTAGGACACCGTGATCCCCGTCGCGGCGGCCCCCACCGCCGGGCTCAGCGTCAGGTTCACCTTCGTCGCGTCGCCGCCCGGAATCGCCACCGCCGTCACCGTGGTGGCAGGCGTCGTGCCCGACACACTGAACCGGGCCGTCGAAGGCGTCTTCGTCGCGTCCAGTTCCGCGTCGAACGTCAGCGTCAGCACCGTCCCGTTCACCGACGCGTCCGTCACCGCCGGCGGCGTCACGTTCGTCACCTCCTGGTCCGCGAAGTCCGCCACCTCCCCGCCGGTCGGGTCCTGGAGCGGGTTCGTGTCGGTCCCCTTCGCGTAGCTCACCGTGATCCCCGTCTCGCCGCGGGCCACCGCCGCGCTCAGCGTCAGGATCACCTGCGTCGAGTCCGTGCTGAACGCCACCGACGACACCGTCACCGCCGGCGGTGCGGGCGTCGACGTCCGGGCCACCGTGAACGTGCCCGTCCCGGGCGCCGTCGCCGGGTTCAGCTTCTTGTCGAACGTCACCGTCAGCGACGCGCCGTTCACCTCCGCCCCCGTCGGCGCCGGCCCGCTCGGCGGCGTGAGGCTCCCATCCACCTTGTGGTTCGCATCCCCCGACGTCGGCAGGCCGCTCTTCGTACGCACCGCGGGGTTACCGTCCGAGTCCTCGGCCGTCGCGGCGCCCGTGAGGAACACCACCAGGTCGTTCGTCGCGCTCGCCGTCTGCACCCACACCCCGTCCGCGTCCGTGTCCGTCGACAACACCGTGTACTCGAAGCGCAACGCGCTGTCCGCGTGAGTCTGGCTGTGGAGCATCAGCACCCGCCGGCTATTGCCCCGGTTGGTGTCATCGTCCCCAAGGTCCATGCGCAGACGCACGGCGTTGTTGCCACCCGTCAGCACCACCGGCTCGGTGAACTTCACCTCCACCGCGATCACGTCCCCCACCCCGTACGTGTCCGCCGTGTCGTCATCGTCCGTATCGATCGACGGCGTCGACACGATCCCCACCGACTGGATCGTCGGCTCGTCCCTCGTCACCGCGATGACGAACGTCCGCATCGCCGTGTCCGCCGAGTCCCGACCAGCGGGATTGAGGCTCGCGCTCCTCAGGTCGGCGTCGTCCGCGGAGTAGGTCACCGTGTAGTTTCCCGCCGTCGTCGGCGTCCCGGAGATCGTCCGCGTCGCGTCGTTGAACTCGAGTCCCGGCGGAAGACCACTCACCGCGTAGTAGTAGGGAAACGTCGCGACCCCACCGGTGGTGGTGAGCGACAGGTCGCCGCCCGTCGCCGCCGGTAGCACGAGGTCAGCGATCGCCTGGTCCGCCGGGTAGCTCTGATCACTCACCGCCGACAAACTCGGCGCGCTCGAGCCACCGAAGCCCCCGACGCGAAACGACACCGACGTCGTGACCGACGCCCCGTGTGGGTCCACGATCCTCAACGAGACGGTATCGGGCCTTTGCTTGTGCATCGAGACGGCTCTGTACTCGAGAGCTATGGCGGAGGAGGTGGTGCTGGTGGATCCATTATTGGCAATCCGCGGCGAAGGTCCATTCGTTACCGCAAAGTAGTGGACGCTGTCGGCAGCGGCGGTGGTGCCGGTAACGTGGATCGTCATCGCGTCCCCATCCGGATCGATGAGGCCGACTTCGCCCCACGATCCGCAGACTCTCCCGGCTCTCGTCAGCTGGGGGGAAACCGCGGTGCCTGCAGGCGCGTTGACCGCATCGCGAAGTATCGTAGGTAAGGCGGTGAGCGTGCAGGTGTTCGCCGCCTCGGCCTGCGGCGCCCCGTTCGTCGACGGCGCTGCGGCCGTCGACCCGCTCCCGGAGGTCGACCACGGGCCCTCGCCGTTCGCGTTCGCCGCGCGCACCTGCACCCGGTACGCCGAGTTCGCCTGCAGTGCCCGGATCGTGTCCGTCAACACCGTCCGCATCGAATCCGGGTGCGAGAGGCCCGGCGCGCCCTCCGTCACCCAGTCCGACTCGGAGTTCGGGTCGTTCGAGTCCTTGAAGTAACGAAGGTCGTAGTCCGTGATCGCCGACGCGCTCGTCGGTGCCGCCCAATTCACCGCCAGGGTCCCCGATGTCGGCCCCGGCCCCACCGTCGGAGCATTGGGCTGGCCCGGAGGGGAAGCGGAGGTAGTCTTCGCATGGCCTTTGACTGCGAACC
The DNA here is from genome assembly GCA_026705295.1 of Candidatus Palauibacter australiensis. NCBI lineage: Bacteria > Pseudomonadati > Gemmatimonadota > Gemmatimonadia > Candidatus Palauibacterales > Candidatus Palauibacteraceae > Candidatus Palauibacter > Candidatus Palauibacter australiensis. The sequence continues at coordinate 757 of JAPPBA010000002.1, read as the reverse complement.
GCAATGAAGTGCTCTCGGTCGACCAGCTACCGGTAGTGGTCCAGCCACGGTGGCGGGCGGTATTTGCGATGTTCCAGTCGGCCGAACCGCCTGAGTCCTCGCCGTCCGAAGCCGTGTTGCCAATGGCATCGGTGTTGTTCCCGCCGGCGGTCACATCGACGAGCACGCCATACGTCGTGCTGGCAGCCAGGTCGATTCCCGTCCCGGATGCCGTGAACGTGTTGGTCCCGTTGCTGAGCGAGGCGGGGCTCGTCAGCGTGCCCTCGGTGGTCCCAGGCTCGCCCGAGCTCGTTGCAACGATGCTTACGGTGAAGGACGCGGTAATCGTCGTCCCCGCCGGGAACACCAAGTCCACGCTGGTCAGCTTGTAGCCTAAGCTGTTACTGCCGGTGGTGAACGAATTGAACCAGTCGTTGCTAAAGCCCTGACCAACCCCAGGCGTCTGCCCGATGTTGCTCACCTGCGTGACGCTCGTCTGCGCCGACGCGCGTGCCGCCGACGCGGCGAACGCCAGCACGGCGAGGGCGAGCATGGGGAGGAGCCGAAACGCCCTGGTGGGAACCGGCAGCGGCGTCATGCCCGCAAGCGTCCCGTCGGTCTCGTTATTCTCGATCACTGCCGCACCCCCGGTTTCCCTCGCTCGACATACGAAATGACTCGCGCACGCAACGTTATAATGCCCTAAGTCATTGTCGCGCAACTACTTATATTGGGGGGTAACCCTCCAATTTTGGGGGTTTAGCCGGATTCGGACCTT
>JAPPBA010000001.1 GCA_026705295.1 Candidatus Palauibacter australiensis | reverse complement strand
CCTGCAGCACCACGGCGCCCGCATGGGCGTGAAGCCTGTCGAAGTAGAGTACGACTTCTCCGCGGCCGTGAAGCGGAGCCGCATTATCACCCGCAAGCTCACGGCCGGCGTGAAGTACCTGCTCGGGAAGAACAAGGTCGAGATCGTGCAGGGCCGCGGCCGGCTGGCCGGGGCGGGCCGCGTCGCGGTTGAGACGGAGGACGGCGAAACCCGCGAGATCGCGACCCGGAACGTCGTCTTCGCGACCGGCTCCGTGATGAACACCTTCCCCGGCTTCGAACTGGATGGAGAGAAGGTGATCGGCAGCCGGGAAGCGCTGGGTCTCCAGGAACTCCCGGCGAAGATGGCGATCGTCGGGGCCGGATTCGTGGGGGTCGAGTTCGCCGATGTCTTCAACGCCTTCGGCGTCGACGTCACGCTCATCGAGGCGCTCGACACGCTCGTGCCGCTCGAGGATCCCGAGATCGGAAAGGCGCTCGAACGCTCGTTCAAGAAGCGGGGGATCCGCAATCTCACGAACACCCGCGTCAAGCACCTGGATCGCGACGCGAGCCCGATGGTCCTCACGGTCGTGAACCCGGACGGCAGCGAGACGGCCGAGGAGACGGGTCTGGTGCTCATGGCCGTCGGACGGCGGCCCGTGACCGAGAATCTCGACCTCGAGAAGAACGGGGTCGCGATCGAGGACGGCTTCATCCGGATCGACGAGTGGTGCCGCACGAACCAGCCCGGCGTCTACGCGATCGGGGACGTGGCCGGGCAGCCGATGCTGGCGCACGTCGGGTCGCACGAGGGCATCGTCGCCGCCGAGCATATCGCCGGCGTGGCCAACCACCCGATGACGTACGGGAACATCCCCTCCGTCGGGTACTGCCACCCGGAAGTCGCGTCGATCGGCATGTCCGCGGCGCAGGCCGAGGAGGCGGGATACGAGGTCGTCACCGGCAAGTACCCGCTCGGGGCGCACGGACGCGCGCTGACGGCCGAATCCGCGGACGGTTTCGTGAAGATCGTGGCGGACGCCAAGTACGGCGAAGTGCTGGGCGTCCACATGATCGGACACAACGTGAGCGAACTCGTGGCCGAGGTCGGCATGGCGCGCGAACTGGAAGCCACGCTGGACGAGCTGGTGCGTCATGCGCACGCGCACCCCAGCATGGCCGAGGCCGTGATGGAGGCCGCGTTCGCCGCGCTCGGGCGCTCGATCCACATGTAGGCCGGCGGGAACAGACGGCGGCAGGCGGAGCCTCGATGAGCGGCGAGCGGCAACTCCGGGTGGTCGACCTCGGTCGCCGCGAGTACCGGGAGGTGCTCGAGCTTCAGCGCTCCATCGCGCGCTGGCGGCGGAGTTCTCCGCCGGATCACGACCTCCTGCTCCTCGTCGAACACCTGCCGGTGATCACCTTCGGGCGGGGATCGAGGGAGGACGTCACGCCGCCCGACCCGGCATGGCTCGCCGAGGCGGGGCTGGACCTGGTCGAGATCGAGCGCGGCGGCGACCTCACGTATCACGGCCCCGGCCAGTTGGTGGGCTACCCGATCCTGGACCTCCGCGCGCACCGGAAGGACCTCCACTGGTATCTGCGCCGCATCGAGGAGGTGCTGCTGCGCGTCCTCGCGGAGTGCGATCTCCCCGCGTTCCGGGTCGCGTCGTACACCGGAGTGTGGACGGGTTCTCCACCCGCCGGGAGCCTCGAGACGGTCGAGGACGACGGGTTCGGAACGGTCGCCGCCGGACGCGCGGACGCCCTCATCGGCGCCGGCGCGATCCGCAAGGTGGCTTCGATCGGCGTGCACGCGAGCCGCTGGATCACCTGGCACGGCTTCGCGCTCAACGTGACGCCCGAACCCCTCGCGAACTTCCGCGGAATCGTCGCGTGCGGCATCCACGGCGTCCGCATGACGAGCCTCGCCTCCGAAGGCGCCTCCCTCACCCTGGAAGAGGCCGGCGAAGCCGTGGTGCGCGCATTCCCCGCGGCGTTCCCGAACCTCCAGCCGTCACCCGCGCCGGAGGTCGGCCTGAGCGTCTGACGTTCCCGCGGGAACGTGCCGGCGGAACGTTGCCGAAACGCGGCTTTGAGCCGACCTTGTCGCCCGTCGCTCACCGACAGGGGTGACCCGACGTCCGTCGCCGAACCGCCGCACAAGGATGGCTTGCGAAGATGACTATGATTCTCGGGATCCTGCTGCTCTGCACGGTCGTCGTCGCCCTGCTGCTCGGGCAGCTTGCCCGGATGTCGCTACGGGAACGCGTCCTTCAGACCGCCGCCATGCTCGCCGCGGCCTTCATCTTCTACGGCCTCGTCGTCCTCCTGGAGTCCGCCACCCACTAGCGTGGTGTGACACCACACTGGCTGTCCGGGCGCGACACGCGCGGACGGCTAACCGCCATGAACGGTCGTGGGGTGTACCCCCGCGCTTTCGGCCTCATTCGGGCCGTTTGCGATCTTCGAGCCCTGCCAGGCGGCGATTCCGATCATGAATGTCGCAAACAGGCCCAGCAGGAGGACGAAACGCCTCAGCCGGCGGTCGTCCCGCTCGTACAGTGCGAAGGCGGCCAGCGCGCCGGCGGTGAAGGCGGGGACGGCGGCCCACGTGGCCCAGAAGCGGTGGGTCTGGATGATGCCGGGCCGCACGAAGGTGCGGTCCGCGACGACGTCGGCAGCGGCGAGGCCGGTCAGGTAGGCAGGGGCCACGAAGGCCCCGGCGATGACGAGGGCCACGAGTCCCCACAGCTCGAGCAGCTCGCGGTCGCGCGCCCACCCGTAGAGACCGACGGCGCTCCCGCTCGCGGCGAGGACGATGGGGAACGCGTGCATGATGTTGTGCAGGTATTCCCAACTCACCGCACCCCACCCCCGCTCCGCACTCCACCACCGCTCCGCGCGCTGCCCCGACTCTTCTTCATCTTGACACGCCTTCCAGCCCGGCTAGAATATCGCTTCCCAACTTCGCCCCCTTCGTCTAGTGGCCCAGGATACCTGGTTCTCAGCCAGGAGACAGGGGTTCGATTCCCCTAGGGGGTATGAAACGCCGCGGCGGGTCCCGACCGGACCCCCGCGGCGTTTGTCGTGTCTCGGCGGTCCGGGCGAACCTGGGGTCGCGTCACGGGACGTCCGGCGCGTTCAGGCTCCAGTCGTAGTCGTGGTCGAGCGACCCGTCGAAATCCCGAAGCTGTTCCGCCAGGTCGCCCTCGGCGTACTTCCGCAGGTGTTCGAGCACGCCCGCCTCGGAATCCCCGAAATCCTCTTGATACCAGAAGTAGATGCTGGAGACGACGCCCGACGCCTGGTCGCGGAGCGTCACACCTCGCGGGTGATTCACGTAGTCCCGCGCGGCCTGATCGAGGAGGCGCTCGAGGTTCTCGGCGGTGTAGGGCTCCGGGGCCAGATTCGGACAGCCGATGCTGGCGCAGTTCACGCCGTAGTGGATCCGGGGGTCCCGCCAGATGGGGCGCAGGATGTCGTGCTCGATGTTATCCAGCGTCAGCGGGTGTCCGGCCACGCTCGCGTGGATGTCGCGCCAGGGACCCGTGCCGGGAATCAGACCTTCGTGGATGTCCTTGATCGACTCGACGGGATACTCGTCCACGACGACCCGCAGCGTCACGGCATTGTAGAGGTTGATCCAGTACGCCATCTGCACGTCCTTCGCGTACTGCCGTGGATCCAGTCCCTGCAGGTCGTCGATGTAGCCGGCCAGGCGCGCCCGGTCGGCGGCGTTCGCCCGCAGCTTCGCGTAGTCGACGAGGGTGACGCCGGACGGGTCGTCGGTGACCAGGTAGGCGTCGAGCAGCGCCTGCCATTCGCCGTGGTCGAGCCGCGCGGTATTCGCCGGGTCGTGCTCGTCCCAGGCGACGTCGGTGGACGGCCCGGCGCACGAAATCCCACCGAGCGCCAGGAGACCGAGCAGCCCCCACCGGGCGAACCGCGCCGAAACTTCTTTCATTTTCCTGCCTCCTGCGGCCGGGTGGAGCGCTCGGCGCGCCACTGCCGCCAGCGGAGCCGCGCGATCATCGAG